>JAJXTA010000403.1 GCA_021784265.1 bacterium
GGATGTGGTAGCCGGAGATCGGAGAGCGTGGCGGTCCAAGCGCTGGTGGACGGGGCGGACAGCAACTTCGCCGTCCAAGGGCTGAACTATTTGCAAAAGGCGGCGCGGCTGTTCTCCGCGACGCTGGCGGCCCGGGTGGCCGGCCGGGTGGCGGCGGCGCGCCGGGTGTCGTTGCCCGCCGTGATCGCGGAGACGCGGGTCTGGTACAACCCGGACCTGGCCTCCCAACGCTACATGGTCCCGGCCATCATGGCCCAGATCCTGATGGTGGCCACGATGCTCGTCACCAGCATGGCCCTGGTGAAGGAACGGGAGGACGGCACGCTGGAGCAGCTCATTGTCACCCCGCTGCGCCCCGTCGAGCTGGTCGCCGGCAAACTGCTGCCGTTCGTGGTGGTGGGCTTTGCCGAGGTCACCTTTGCGCTCGGGGCGATCCGCCTCGTGTTCGGGATCGCGCCGCGGGGCAGCCTGGTCACCCTCTATGCCCTCTCCGGGCTGTACCTGCTCACCACCCTGGGGCTGGGGTTGTTCGTTTCGACCCTGGTGCGGACGCAGCAGCAAGCGATGATGGTGGCCACGTTCTTCGTCATGATGCCCTTCATCCTCCTCTCCGGGTTCGCGTTTCCCGTGGCGAACATGCCCCCCGGTTTCCAGGTCGTGGCCAATTGCATGCCGCTGACCCACTACCTGATCATCATCCGCGGCCTCTTCCTCAAAGGCGTCGGTTGGGCCGAGCTTTGGCCGGAGGCCGTCATCCTCCTGGCGTGGGGCGGAGGCATCCTGGCCCTGGCGGTCGCCCGCTTCCGCAAGCGGCTGGATTGACCACCGCCGGCTTGAATTGGGGACCGGGGCGCAGGCCGCAGCGAGGGCACCGTGACTCAGGACGGCGTCCGAGGTCTCTTCGGCCAAACCGAAGCTCTTGTCCAAAGGCGCGTTATGATCACCGTCGTGAGGCTTTCGGAGGGGGATGGAGGAAGGTGCGGAAGTTCACTGGCGACCTTGCGTTGCCTCCTCGCCGGTCGGGGCTGCCGCAGCCGAGCCGCAGGCGGGTGTCACTGCTTGCCGGGGCGGGAGGGCAAGGGCGGGGGCGAGCCGAGCTTGCGGTAGAGCCAGACCTCGAGGGGACGCAAAGGGCGCAGCCAGCGGTAGCAGGGCGAATAGACCAGCCGCAGGCGCACCACGGAAAGGAACCAGGCCAGCGAGGCCCGCCCGAAGCGCACCTTGGACCCGATCTTGTCGGTCCACTCGGTGGGGACCTCGAGCACGCGGAACCCGGCCCGTTTCAGGGCGAAGAGCAGGTTGATGTCGAAGGCCATGTCGGCGACGGTCAAGGCGGGGTGGATCCGCTCGACGGCGGCGCGCCGCATGATCTTGGCGCCGCACTGGGTATCGGCGATGTGCATGCGAAACAGGACCTCGACCACCGCATGAAAGGCCCGGCTGAAGAACTTGCGCTGCCCGGATTGCTCGACGTGCAGCACCGCTCCGGGCAACCACCGCGAGCCAATCACACAGTCCGCCTCCGGGCTGCGGCGCACCAGGTCCAGGAAGGCGGCCGGGCCGGTCGCGCCATCAGCGTCCACGTAGCCGATGAGGTCGGCGTTGGGGGCGAGTTTCAACCCCTCGATCAGCGCCCCCCCCTGCCGATGCGCCCCGGGAACTCGCGCCACGTCACCTCCGGAAAGTCGGCGGCCACCCGTTGCACGACCCCCAGGGTGTCGTCCACGCAGCCGTTGAGCACCACCACGAGCTGGAAGGGGCCGGGGTAATGGGCGCGAAAATGCCGGGCATAATCACGCAAGACCGGCTCGATCCGCTGTTCCTCGTTGTAGGCCGGCACCAGGAGCAGGACGCTCGGAGACTGTTCTGACACAGCCCAAGCCTAACCGGACCCCGGACCGGCGCGCAACCAAACGCCACCGGCCAGCGGTCGATCTTCCGGTTGCTCCCGCCCGGCCGCCATGGTACAGAAGACCCACGCGCTACCTCGAACACACATCGTATGGGTCACCAGGAAACGTATCTCCATAACGAGGCCTACGCCGAATTCCTCGCCGGCTGGGACGAGAACTTCTACGCCAAATACGCCGACACCTTGCGGCCGGCCCGCCCCGGGGCGCGGGCGTTGGACGTGGGGTGCGGCGTGGGCCAGGTGGTGCGCCGGCTGCGCGATCAGGGTTACGAGGCCCACGGGGTCGAGGTGTCGGAGCCCAACCTGGCCAAGGTGCGCCAGTTCGGCCTGGCGTGCGACCTCTATGACGGGCGTCATCTGCCGTTTCCTGACGGCCACTTCGCCAGCGTGGGGGCCCTCAACGTCCTCGAGCACGTCGAGGAACCGGAGGCGTTCCTCGCGGAGGTGGCGCGCGTGGTCGGGCCGGGCGGCCGGGTGGTGGTCTCCAGCCCCAACTTCTTCCGCGCGCTCGGCTGGCGGGATTACCACCCCAAGATGCGCGGGGTGGGCAACAAGTGGCGCAACTGGCGCCGGCTCCAGCACAAGCGGCGGCTCATGGCCACCGCGCCCGACCAGGCGCGGTTTGATCGGATGACCCCCATCGTCAAGGAACCGTTCACGCCCGACGACGATGCCATCGTGGCCACCAACGGCCCGGAGATCGCGTTCTTCCTGGGGCAAGCCGGCTGCGCCGTCGAACGGATCGAATGCACGGATCGGTATGTCGCCCGGGCGGTGGACCTGCTCCTGAACCTGACCCCGCTGCGCTTGCTCATGTTCAACGCCTTCGTGGTGGCCACCAAGCGCGGCTGAGGCGCACCCCCGTGGCGGCGCCGCGGCGAGAAGCCCCCCCCGGCCCGCTCGGGGACCGCGGTCGCGCGCGCGGCGGCGCGCGGAGACCGGTCGCGCGCTTGTTCGCGCCAGCCCGCGCTTGCATTTCCCCCGGGGACCCGCACACTCGACGGCGTTAGCGAGGGTTGCGACCGTGCTGGCGTCCGGCCCCTGAACGCCACGACCGCGAGGGAGCGGTGGCCAGGGCCGCCGCCCGCGGGTCTGCCAACCTCGATGATTAGCGGACGCCCCGACCGGCGTCGAATTGAAGAGACACCATGCGCACCACGTTTGTCACCCCGCTCACGGCAGAAACGGCCAAAGACCTTCAGCGCAAGACGGCCCCGCCGGGGGCGGTGGAACCGGCGGCCAAGGGACCCCGGGGGGACGTGTTGCTGGTGGGGTTTGATTTGGGCACGAACAGCTCGTGCCTCAAGGCGGCCTATGCCGGGTCGGGCGACCTGGCGGTCAACGAGATCATCCCGACCGTGGTGGGCTACGCCAACGAGGGGATCGTCGAGAACCTGCTGCCCAACAATGAGCGGGTCTTGTTTGGCCAGGTGGCGATGCAGAACCGGGTCTATCTGCGCGTGGTGCCGCCGTTGAGCGACGGGGTGATTGGCGACGTGGCGGCGGCGCGCGATTTTGCCCGGCATCTGCGGCAGGTGATCGACCCGCCCCCGGGCACGGAGACGCGGGCGGTCATCGGGGTCCCCGCCAATGCCGGGCGGGCCGCCCGGGAGAGCCTCTGCGACGTGGTCACCGGCCTGTTCGACAAGGCGATTTTGATTCCCGAGCCGTTCCTGGCCGCCCTCGGCTACCGGGATGAAGCCCGGCTGAGCGACCCCGCTTATCTCGACCCCGTGCGCAACTCGCTCATCGTGGACATCGGGGCCGGCACCACCGACCTCTGCCTGGTTCAGGGCTATTTCCCCACCAGCGAGGACCAGCTCAGCCTGGCCTTTGCCGGCGACAAGGTGGACGCCTTGCTGGACGAGGCCGTGCGCAAGAGCTATCCCGACGCCAATCTTTCCCTGATGAAAGTGCGCGAGATCAAGGAGCAGCACTCGTACGTGGGCAAGCCCGACGCGGCCATCGCGGTCAGCCTGGTGATTGGGGGCAAGCTGCGCAAACTGGACCTGGGCGAAGCCCTCGGGCAGTGCTGCGAGCAGTTGCTCCAGCGGGTGTTTGACGCCGTCAAACTCATGATCGCCCAAGCCTCGACCGATACGGTAGCGGAGCTGATGCAGAACATCATCCTCACCGGCGGCGGGAGCCGGATTCGGCATCTGGACACGGAGCTGCAGCGGTTGTTGGCCGAGGATGGCTACGAGAAGCCGCGGGTGCAGGCGGTGGGGGAGAGCTACAAGGAATACGTGGCCCAGGGGGCCTTGCTCGCCGCCCGGCAAGCCAAAGAGAGCCAGTGGACCCGGCTGACGGCTTAGGGCCCCTGACGAAACCCAGGCCGGCCGCG
>JAJXTA010000404.1 GCA_021784265.1 bacterium
GCGCAACCCCCGGCCGCCGAACCCCGCCTGCGCGACGTCTGGTTGGGGAGCGAGGATATGCAGTTGATGGCGGCGCGCGGGCAGGACGGCTCGTGCGCGGGCCTCTACCTGGCCGCCTGGGGCGGGCATAACGCCCAGAGCCACAACCACAACGACGTGGGCAATATAATCGTCTTCGCCAACGGCCAGCCCGTGCTCGTGGATGTGGGGGTGGCCACCTACACCCGCAAGACCTTCAGCCGGCAGCGCTATGACCTCTGGACCATGCAATCCGCGTACCACAACCTCCCCACCATCAATGGCGTGATGCAGGCCGCCGGCCGCCGCTACGCCGCCCGCAACGTGCGGTATCACGCCGACGATGAGCGGGCAGAACTGGATTTGGATATTGCCAGCGCCTACCCTGCCACCGCCCAGGTCCAGTCCTGGGAACGGCACGTCCAGCTTACCCGGGGTCAGGACATCGCGATCGTCGATGCCTTTACCCTGCGGGCGGTAGCAGGGGAGACCACCGAGAATCTCCTCACGCCGCGGGCGCCCAGCCTGGGGCCGCCGGGGACAATTCTTCTCCCGAACGACCGCGCCGGAGGAGGCCAAGCCTCGGCGGTCAAGCTGACCTTCGAGGCGGCGAAGCTGGCCCCCACCCTCGAGACCATCGCGATCGACGATCCACGGCTCAAGCGTGTCTGGGGACCGCGGCTCTATCGGGTGGTCTTGCGGGCGACCAACCCCTCCCTCCAGGACCGCTGGACGCTGCGGGTCGCGCTGGCCCCGTGAGCCCGCGGCCACGGGGCGCGGGGAGGCGACCGCGCCGGTTTGCCTGAATGCAACGCCCGGGCTGAACCGTCCAAGCTGTGATGGTCGATCCAGTGTGGTCATGAGAATCCTGTTGCTTGCCGCCGCCGTGCTCTTTGCCGCCCAGGCGGGCGCCAGGGCCGCCGTCACGGACGTGACCTATTATCTGCAGTTGGTGCGCGGGAGCGACGACCCGGCGCCTCCGGCCCCTGGTGCCAAGCGCCTGGGGGCGAAGCTTGATAGCCGCTTGCAGGCGGTCTTCCGCTGGAAGCACTACTGGGAGCTCAAACGGGACTCGGTCACCGTCAAGCTCGGCCAAAAGGTCCGCCGCCGCCTGAGCGAAGAACGGGAGGTCGAGTTGACCCTGGTCAGCGAGCGGGAACTGGACGTGCGGCTCTATCGCAAAGGTCAACAGACCTGCTTGGGACGCCAAGCCGCGAAAGCCGAGTTCTTCGTCCTGGGCGGCGACAAGGAAACGAACCAATCCTGGTTCATCGTGGTCCGGCGGGACAAACCGCCGGAGGAATAGCGCTCGGGCGGCACGCGCGGGGAGCCTGACGGGAGGGGAGGCGAGCGCCCGACCTGATTTGCCGCTGGGCAAGCGCCGCCGTTTGCTCCAGGCTCAGATCATGCAAACGCGCAAGGTATCACGGCGAGCGGCGCTGCGGCAGGCGGGATGGCTGACGGGGGCTACCCTCGCGGGGGCCGGCTTGTCGGCCGCGCCGGCAACCCCGACCACCACCACCGGGGCGGAGACCACGCCCTTCCTCTTCTGCCTCAACACGGCGACCATCCGGGGGCAGAAGGTCGGGCTGGCCAAGGAGATCGAAATCGCGGCCCAAGCCGGCTATCAGGGGCTCGAACCTTGGCTGGATACCATCGAGCAATACCAAGCCGGCGGCGGCTCGTTGGCGGAGGCACGCCGGCGGTTGGCGGATGCGGGGCTGACCGTCGAAGGCGCCATCGCGTTTCCCCAATGGTTGGTCGAGGACGACGCCCGCCGGGCCCAAGCCCTCGAGCAACTCAAGCGGCAGATGGACCGGGTGGTTCAACTCGGAGGCAAGCGGATCGCCACCCCCCCGGCGGGCGCTACCGATGTCCCCCTGGAACGCGGCAAAGTGGTCGAGCGCTACCGCGCCGTGCTCGAGCTGGGCGATCAGATGGGCATCGTCCCGGAGTTGGAGTTGTGGGGATTCTCGAAGAACCTGCACCTGGTGGGTGAGTGCGCCGGCGTCGCGATCGACACCGGGCACCCCAAGGCCTGCGTGCTCATCGATGTCTTCCATCTCTACAAAGGGGGTTCGGATTGGCAGGGTCTGCACCTCTTAAGCGGCCCGGCCATCCAGGAGCTCCACATGAACGATTACCCCGCCGACCCCCCGCGGGACCGGATCAACGATGGCTTCCGCGTCTTTCCCGGCGATGGGGTCGCGCCCTTGGCCGAACTGCTGCGGGCGCTTCGCGCCCTGGGTGGGCGAAAGGTGTTGTCGCTGGAGCTGTTCAGTCAGAAGTATTGGAAACAAGACCCCCTGGAGGTCGCACGCGCCGGGCTGGCCAAGATGCAGGCGGTGGCCAGCGCCGCCCTCGCCTCGGCCTAGGCGGCCCCGCACGAACAAACCCGACTCGAGACCGCGCGGCGCGCCTGAGGCGCTCCCTCAGACCCCCGGGGTGCGCCGGTCCAGACGGAGGTCGATGGCCAGATCGAGATTCGGGTGAAGGTCCTCCAGCAGGAACTTCCACAACGAAGCCGAAGGCAGGAGGTCGGGATCGCGCCCGGGAAGGAGACGCGCCACGGCCTGGGCGATGGCCGGATCGCGGCAGAGCGCGTAAAGTCGCTTCCAATCCTCCGTACCACCCCGCTGGATCAGGTCGAGATAGGTGAGGGCGGTGACCTCCACGGTCTGGCGCGGCGGGAGGGCCATGTGGTGGGTTCGCCGAAAAAGCCGGCGTCGAGGTTCTGGGGCAGCGCACCGGTGAGTTCGAGTTTCAGGAGGTCTTGCGCCAAGCGACGAGAGACGTTCGCCGTGAACTCCCAGTCGGTGAACGGCGGCCTCAGACAGCGATAGGCCGACAGCGGCGCCGCCTTCAGGTCATGAGGTTCGGTCTCCGAGGCCTCGGCGAATCGGGTCAGCGCACTCTGCGGTTGGGTAGCGCCGCCCACGGCGATCAGGCCCGAGTCCGTGAACTGTTGCCGCAAAGCCGAGCCCTGTTCAACCACCTGCGCGAAGGTCGGCGCATTCACGCCTTTGCTCTACCACCACGGCCGGGAGGGACAATCACGAACGAGGCGGCGCTGTGGGCCCCGCGCTACGGGGAAGCCGGCGCCGGGGCGGGAGTTACCAGCCGCTCGAGTTGCCCGACGGTCAGCGCGGTGGTCGGCGCGAAACGTGGCGAGGCCATGTAGGCCAAGAGACTAGACCGCATTTGGCGGGAGACCGGATCGTCCGCGCCGTGCGTCAGGTCGAAGCCGCAGACGAGGATTCTCCCGGCCCCGACCCTGCCCTCCAGGATCAACGCCAAGGGCCGGGCGGTGGTCCAATCGTCGATGAGGCGGACGACTGGTCGCAGCCCGCGCGGTAACAGGTCCAGCCGCAGCGCCCCGGCGCGATGGAGCAGATACCACCATTGCCAATTGCTGTGGTCCTCGGTGGGGAAGCCGGCCAACGCGGGGTGCGTGGGGTCGCAGAGCAGGCCGAGGGTGGTCGGCGCCTGCCGACCCGTCCAGGCCGTATTCCAGAAGATGCTCGAGAAACCGAGCTTGACCGGGTCTGCGGCATAGTTGCGGACCTGCGCCCCGGGCACGGTCAGCAGCAAGCGCCCGCCAGCCTGGAGGTGAGCCTGCGCCGCCGCGTCGAATTGGGCGCGGACCAAGGTGTCGTTGGTGGGCCCGGTCGCGGGGTGGTCGGGATAGACCCAGAGGTCCCAATCGTTCTCGGCCTCCAGGTCCCGGCCCGAGTTCGCGTTCCACCACATCTGGCCGTGGATGCGCACGGTCAGTTTGTACCGCGCCGGGGCGGGGAGCCCGCGCAGGTCCACGACGACGCGGCCCAAAGGGGTCAGCCCGCCCACCGGAATGCGGTCGGTGACAAACTGACCCGCGGCGCGTGCCACGCCGTCTGAGGTGCGGAGGTTCCACCGGTTGGTCAGCGGATGACAGGTCAGGCCTGGGGACCGATAGTCCCGCAGCCCCACGATGGGCAACGGCCCGAAGTGCGCCGCTTCCAGGTCCGCCTCGAGCGTTTCTGCCGTGGTGAAAACGCGCTTGGCCAAGCGGGCCAGGGGGACCGTGGCGCCGCAAAACCGGCGGTATTCCCGCGCCGTCACGTAACCCTTCTCCTCCCAAAAGGGATCGAGGACGCCCACCAGGGCGGTGCCTTGGCCGGGGAAATCGTGCAGGTCGAGCAGCTCGAATCCGCCCATACCCGGTGTGCGCAGGGCCGACTCGATGTCTTCCTT
>JAJXTA010000405.1:0-1595 GCA_021784265.1 bacterium
TGGGGGGGCGGCAACCGTCCCACCCAGGTGTCGGTGGCGGCGTAGTGCCATTCCAGGCCCTCGATCCCCGGCGGATGGTTGTAGCCGGTTTCGAGGATCATCCGGTCCGGCGGGCGCATTTTGGCCACCCACGGCGCATACGCCTTCCACGCGCCGTAATTCCACTGGATGTTCCGATAGATGCGCAGGTCCTCCTCGGGCATGAACGTCGGTTCGAACCCCAAGACGTAGCGCCACGGGGCGTTGGGGTTCTTGAAGAACATGCCGTAGAACACCAGCATGTCATCGTCGTACACAATCCCCCCAGGCTCGGGCAGCCAGGGCGCTATCCCCGGGTCCTCGGCTGAGAGGTATTGGCGGGTGAGGTTCATCGTCCAGCGGCCATTCACATCGTTCGTGGCGGCCCAAAATAAGCCTAAGGCGCAAAAGCCGGTGGCATAAAGCCGCCCGAGCGCCCGCGGCGGCTGCCACTGACCGAGCAGGTCCTCAAACTGCAGCGTCAACCAGACCGCGATGGCCGGCATGCCCCAATCGTTCCAAACCCGCCCCACCCGAAAACCCAGCAACCAAGCCACCGCCCCCAGCATCAGTGCCGGCGAGGCCAGCGGCTGGCTGACGGTCTGACCCACGACCCGACGCAGCAATAACACCCCCAGCACCGCCACCAGCACGGGAAACGCCCCGTCCGCCGGCTGATACTCACTCACCAGAAAGCGTTGCAAGACGTGTTCGCCAAAGGTCTGGAACCAGATATGCGTCTCGGCAAACAGGAACTCGAGCGGATGACCGGTCACCAACGCCCCGAGGACCGTCCCCCCGGCCCAGCAGCCCAGCAGTTCGTGCCCTTTTCGCCACTGCCCTGCCGCGTAGAACGCTCCCACCAGCAGGGCGAACAGGTACCAACTGCCGTGAATCCACGCCGCCCCGAAGAACAGCCCCACACTGAGCAGCCGGCGTCCCATCAAACCGCGGTTCGATTCCTCAGCCCGCTCCCAAACCAACAACAACACCACCAGGGCCGCCGTGCTAAAGAGGAAGGGGCGCCCCAAGGCGAGGCGGCTCACCATGCCCGGCCGGCAGACCACGCAGGTTAACAACGCCAGCAGCCAACTCTCCGGCCGGCGGAGCCAAGGCAAGGCCGAAAGGTTGAAGAGCAGCCAGAGCCCCAGGACGGCGACCACCACCAGGGCGTCGGCCCCGCAGCCGGTCAGCGCATGCACCCGGCTTAGGATCCAATTCCAGCCGGGATTGTGATCCAACAGCACTCCTGGCCGCAGCAGGAGCACCTCCGCCCAGGTCTTGCCTGAGACGGCTTTGGCCGCATACCGCAGGGCGTCGTCGCGGGGCAGAAACCCGCAACTGATCACCTTCAACGGTACCCAGCACAGGGTCACCAAGACCACGGCCCAGACGACCAGCGGCAGGCGCGCTTCCAAACGCTCCCTCCACCCCTGCGGCCGTCCCCCCACCGCCGCCGGTCCGACGGCGGCCGGCGGGAGTTGAGGTTCGGGCGCAGGCGCGTGCATGCGGTATCCATCGGTGTCCAACGGCCAAACTTGAAGCCCAACTGGGGGCCTTGTCCAGTCTTGGCGCGG
>JAJXTA010000405.1:1605-4247 GCA_021784265.1 bacterium
GCGTCATCGCACGCCCGGACCACACCTGCTGCCTCACCGAGTTGGAGTCGCGAGGAGGTGAGGCAGCGGGCTACCGCCGACGACCGGGCCTGGCGGTGGGCTCCTGGGGGTAAAGCCCCAATCGCCCGTTCACGGCCGCCCCAGAAACCCCGGCTTGCCCCCGCCAGGGACTAGTCTTATGTTCCCGCGGTTCGGTCCGCGCCCCCGCCGGTCAAGTCCCCCGGCGGATCTGCCGACGATATAGTGTGTAGCATGCCAACTGAAACGCCGTTGCCCCCGCTCGATGACGCGGGCCGGCTGGCGGCGTTGCATGGGTACGACATCCTCGATACCCCGCCGGAGGCCGCCTTCCAGGACTTGGCCCGGTTGGCGGCGTTGATCTGCGGCACGCCCATTGCCCTGATCGGTTTCGTGGATGCGCAACGGGTCTGGCTAAAGGCGGCGATCGGGTTAGACCTCCATGAGGTGTGCCCCAGCGGCACCCCGTGTGGCCAGGTCCTGCGCCAGCGGAGCGTGCTCGTCATTGAAGACCTGGCCTCCCATCCAGACTTCGGCCGTCATCCGTTGGTCACCGGGGAAATGGGGCTCCGGTTCTTCGCGGGCGTTCCGCTAATTACGGGCGAAGGTTGGGCCATCGGCGCCCTCTGCGTCGCCGACCGCGTCCCGCGCCAACTGCGCCAGGAGCAACGCGAGGCGCTCGTGAGCCTCAGCGGCCAGGTCATCACCCAACTGGACCACCGCCGCAACGCCCGGCGCCTGGAACAGAGTATCGCCAACCACGAGGCGACCGAAGCCGCCCTCCGCGCGGCCGAGGCCAAATACCGGGACATCTTCGAGAACGCCGGCGAGGGCATCTTCCAAACGACCCCGGCGGGCCATTACTTGGCGGCCAATCCGAAGCTGGCTGGGATTTATGGTTATCCTTCCCCAGAGGCGTTGATCGCGGCCGTGCGGGACATTCGCCACCAGATCTACGTCGATCCTCATCGCCGGGATGAGTTCATCCGCCTCATGAATGAGCGGGGCGAAGTGACCAATTTCGAGTCCCAAGTCTTCCGCCACGACGGCGGGGTTATCTGGATTTCCGAGAACGCCCGGGCCGTGTGCGACGCGGGCAGGACCGTCCGCTATTTCGAAGGGACAGTCGAGGATATCACCGACCGGAGGCGGGCGGAGGAAGCGCTGCGGCATTCGGAATTGCTCTACCATTCGCTGGTGGAATGCCTGCCGCAAAGCATCTTCCGTAAGGACACCGCCGGCCGGTTCACCTTTGTCAACCAACTCTTCTGCCAAACCCTGGGCCGCGGCGCCGCGGAGATCCTCGGCAAGACGGATTTCGACCTCTTTCCCGCCGAACTGGCCGCCAAGTATCAGGAAGACGATCGCCGGGTCATGGGCAGCGCCGCGACCCTGGATACCATCGAGGCGCATCGGCGCGGCCCGGGCGACCAGATCTTCGTCCACGTCCTCAAGACCCCGCTGCGGGATGGCGACGGCCAGGTGATTGGGGTGCAGGGCATTTTCTGGGACGTCACCGAGCGGCGGCGGATCGAGGAGGCGCTGGCCCACGAGCGCGACCTCCTCCAGGCCCTGCTCGACAATGTCCCCGACGCGATCTACTTCAAAGACGCCCAGTCCCGCTTTCTGGCGTGCAGCCGCGCCTTGGCCGCCAAATTCGGCTTGACCGACCCCAGCGCCCTGGCGGGTAAGACTGATTTTGATTTCTTCGCCGAAGAGCATGCCCGGGCCGCGTACGACGACGAACAGCGCATCCTGCACACCGGCCAGCCGATCATCGGCCTCAAGGAGAAAGAGACCCTGCCCAACGGCCGGGTCACCTGGGCCTTGACCTCCAAGTTGCCGCTACGCGACAAAGCCGGCACCATCATCGGCACCTTCGGGATCTCCAAAGACATCACCAGCCTCGTCGAAGCCGAGCAGGCCCTGGCCAAGGCGCGCGACGCCGCCCTGGAATCGACCCGCCTCAAATCCGAGTTCCTGGCGAACATGAGCCACGAAATCCGCACCCCGATGAACGCCATCATCGGGATGAGCGGGCTCTTGCTCCAAACCTCCCTCACGGCCGACCAGCGCGACTTCGCCGAGACCGTGCGCAACAGCGCCGAAGCGCTCCTGAGCATCCTCAACGACATCCTGGATTTCTCCAAAATCGAGGCGGGCCGGATGAGCCTGGAGACCATCGACTTTGACCTGCGCGAGGTGCTCGAGAGCACCGTCGAGCTCCTGGCCGGCTCCGCTCATGGCAAAGGCATCGAGCTGATCTCCTGGATGCCCGAGGACGTCGCGCGCTACCTGCGCGGCGACCCCGGACGCTTGCGCCAGATCCTCACCAACCTCGTGGGCAACGCCATCAAGTTCACCGAACGCGGCGAGGTCCTCATCCGCGTCACCAGTGCCGGCGAAGAGGGCGACCACGTCACCCTCCGCGTCGAGGTCCACGACACCGGCATCGGTATCAACGCGGAGGCGCAGACCCGGATTTTCCGCGCCTTCAGCCAAGCCGACGGCTCGACCACGCGCAAGTACGGCGGCACGGGACTGGGCCTGGCGATTTGCGAACAGTTGGTCCAACTGATGGGCGGCCAGATTGGCGTCGAGAGCCAACCGGCGCGCGGTTCGAC
>JAJXTA010000406.1 GCA_021784265.1 bacterium
TCCCTCGACCGCGAGCAGCCGCACCGCCGACAAGCCAATCGCGTTGGGCCGGCTCGGCGCCCGGGTTGCAAACACTCCGTGTGGCCGTCGGTCCAGGTAGGGCGTGACCCGCAACCGTGCCGGGGCCGCGCGGTCGCACCAGTAGAGAAGCCAGAGCCGCTCGAACCCGGCGAGGTCCTGGAGCCCGCGGACGTACCGCGGCCGCAGGTGGATCCAGCCCTCGGCGCCGGCGGCCAGGGGCGGCTGAATCGGGGTGCCGCGCGCGTGTTGGAAGGGGGTGTGAATAACCCCGATGGGGTGGAGCCAGAGGGGCGCGTCACTCCCTCGCCCGCTGCGTCGTGCTCGCGGCCGGCTCATGGTGTCCGCGGCGGCGGCACCAGCAGTGTCATCCGGGCCGGCCCGTTGGTGGTAACCGTGACTACCCTGGCCGCTAATCCGGTCGGGAGGTAAGAAGAGGAGGCCTCGGATGGGGTGGCGCCCTTCATCGCGTCGGGCTTGGGGCTCACGCAGCCCGTCACCCCGGCCATCAACGCCAGTGCTGCGGCAAGGCAGGGGGAGTTCATCAAGCCGAAGGCGAATTAGGGGCCAGGCGATGACGCCGGCGGTGGGGCCGGGCGGTCTCGGCTTCCTCGATCACCTCGGCATAGAGCTCGCGCACCTGGGCCCGGAGCAGCTCGAGCACCTTCTGGCCCTGCGCCGTCAGCCGGTAGTTCCGCCGCGCATGCGGCTGGGCGCGGGCTTGGACCCGCACCTTCAACCACCCGCGCCGGGCCATCCGGTTGAGCAGTGGATAAAGGGTCCCCGGGCTGATGGCGTAGCCGTGGCGACGCAGCTCCTGGGTCACCCACTGGCCGTAAATCGGACCCTCGCTGGCGTGATGCAAGATGTGCACCTTCCAAAAACCCAACAACACCTCGCGATCGACAGCCTTCATGCAATACAACGGATTTCGTAGTCGCAAATCGATAACGCCGGCGCGCCCGTTTGTCAACCTCCGCGAGCCAACCCCGCGGCCGTCCGCGCGGTGGAGCGCCGCCCCTCGCACGTCACGGCTCCGGCGTCGGGCGGACCAGAGGTCTTCCCACTTGGGCCCGCCGGAACCGTTAGCCGCACGCAGACCGCCGAGGAGACTGGGAAGATCGGAGTCGGGCGGCGAAGCAAGCCGCGGGGAAGAAGGGGACGACCGGGGCAGTTCTCCGCCAGGGGGCAGTGGATGCCAACGGGTCAGGGTGGGAACAACCGCGCGGAGGCGCCAGCCACCGTTCACGCCGGCGGCAGGAGCTCAGCCCGTACAGCAAGAAAGGCCGGGCTTGCGCCCGGCCTTTCCCACAGAAACAAACGAGAACAATTCTTTCCCGCCCACTCAGTGGCGCCTTTCGCCACCGGAAATTGTCGATCGACACGGCGCTGCAGACAGACGCCACTTCGTTGCACACGATCAACAGAACACTGCACTTCTGCGTCGATCAATGACGCCACCAATCTAGCGGAATCGCCGTTGCCTGCCAGTCACCAGTACTGGGGACACGGGGGCGCCCCCCATCGCCGGCGATTTGGTCATAATTACTTGGCGCCCAGGAATTTAGCCACAGCCTCCGTGCGGGTGCGGACCTGCAGCTTCTCGTAAATTCGCCGGATATACGTGTGGACGGTCTCGTAGCTGATGCCGAGGGTGTCGGCGATTTCCTTGTAGAGACAGCCTTTGGCCAGGCAGTCGAGCACCTCCTGCTCGCGGGGCGAGAGGTTCTCGGCCGGCTGCGGCGAGGCCCCCGCGCGCTGGAAAGACTGCACGACCTTGCGCGCGATATGTGTGGTCATCGGGGAGCCGCCGCGCTGCACCTCGCGGATGGCCGCCAGCAATTCGTCGCGGGAGGTGCGTTTGAGGAGGTAGCCGGCCGCGCCGGCGGCCAGGGCGTTGAAGATGTTCTCGGTATCCTCGTACACCGTGAGCATCATCACCTGCGTGCCCGGGGCCAGTTGCCGCAGGCGCCGCACGCACTCGACGCCGTTGATCCCCGGGAGGTTGATGTCCATGAGCACCACGTCGGGGGGGGCCCCGGGGATGCCCGCCAGCGCCGCTTCCGCCGTGGGGTAATGGCTCACGCAGCGAAAGCCTTCGGCCCGATTGATCAGCCGCGCGAGCGTGCCCCGCACCTGGTCACTGTCCTCAACAATGGCAACGGTGATCGGCATGGCGGGAGGATAGGGAATCGAGTGCGTTGGGGGCGAGCCCGATTTTGGCGGGGCGTGCTCCTCGGCGAGCGGTCGCCGCCACAAGCGCCGGGTGCGACGCCCACGCTCGCGACGAACGCGGCCCCCCCGTTCGACCCGGCGCTGGCCGGCGACGCGCGGGGATGCGCGATCACTCTCGACGCCCCGCAGCAGGCGTGGGGTTGGTCCCGGCGCTCGCGGCGGACCCAGCGGGGGTGCGGGCGGGCTGGTCCCAGGCGCTGGTGGGGGTCGGGCCGTGCTTGGCCTTGACCAGGACGTAATACGCCATGAAGCCGATCCAACTCGCCAGCAAGGTGCCCAAGGCTAGGAAGAAGAGTTGGGCGACCACACGGCGCGATCGTTGTTCCTGGTCGGTCATGCCTGGGGAGGCGGGCGCGGAGCGTCCGAGGCCGGCGCGGCGGGGCTGGTTTGGCGTTTGCCGCCGCGGCGCCACTCGACCTTGGGCGGTTCCGGCAAGCCCTGGGCGCGGAAGGCGGTCCGGAAGTGCAGCTTGGCGGCCTGTCGGAGCTTCTCCAGCCCGTGTCGAGCCAGGAACTCTTTCGCCGCGGCATCGACGGCGGCGCTGGCCCCCTTGGGCAAGCGGAGGCTAAACTGCTGTTCCAGGCGGCCGAGTCGCTGCACGAACTCGTCGCGCGCCAGGATGGAGGCGGCCGCCACCGCGATGTCGGCCTCGGCCTTGTGCCGTTGGACCAGCTCGATCTCCCGCCCCAGGCTCATCAGGGCCTGGGCGACGGTGGCCTTGTCGGCGGCGAACTGGTCGCTGATGGCCCGCACCGGCGAAGGGTTCATGCGATGGCGTTGGCCCATGAGGTTCTCGATGACCCGGGCGTGGCCCCACGCCAACAGGGCGTTGACACTGCGCATCCGGGTGTAGAGGCGGTTATAGGCTTCGTTGCCGATGGGGACCACGCTGAACACGCAGCCCGGAGTATCCCGAATCCGCTTGGCCAACTCGTTCATCCGCGTGTCGCTGGAGATGTTCTTCGAGTCGCGAATCCCCAGCCCCTCCCACGCCCGCACCACACCCTCGTTGACGTAAACGCCCGCCACACAGAGCGGCCCAAAAAAGTCGCCCTTGCCGCTCTCATCGACGCCGAGCCGCGGCAGGAGCATGGTGGGGTCCAGGACCGCTTCGTAGCCCAACCGGGCCTCCTTCAGGATCACCGGCTCGAGCACGAACTCGACGAAGTCCCGGGTTTCCTTCCCTTGCACGACGAGTTTGCCGCTCTCGTAAAAAACCACGTTCACCTTCTCTTTGTCGGCCGCAAACCGGGCGTGGGGCACCTCCCGGAAGCGGTAGCCGTGGTTCCGCAGCCAGACATGGAGGCCCGCCGCCTGCGCCGCGGTCAGGACGCACGTGTAAGATGTCATCGGCGTTGCCATCGGGCGCAACCTACGATGGAAGCGCGGGGTCGTAAAACGGAAACTGTAAGCAGGCGGCGCGGGATTGCCACCCCGGGTGGGTTTGCCCCATAGTGCCGCCGAGCAATGTCGGCAACGGGCGCCATCGCGGGTGGGTTGGCAAGGTGGTACGCCCGCCACGCCCGGGACCTGCCCTGGCGACGGCAGCGCACGCCCTACGGGGTCTGGGTGGCGGAGGTGATGCTCCAGCAAACCCAGGTCAAAACCGTCGTGGGCTATTGGGAACGTTGGATGCGGGCGCTGCCGACCATCGCCGCGCTGGCCGCGGCCGCCCCCGCGCGCGTGCTCCGCCTCTGGGAAGGTCTGGGCTATTACCACCGCGCCCGCCGCCTCCAGGAAGCCGCGCGCCTGATCGTCCGGGAGCACGGCGGGCGTTTCCCGACACAGTTTGACCAAATCCTGAGCCTGCCCGGCGTGGGGCGCTACACGGCGGGGGCCATTGCCAGCATCGCCTTTAACTACCCCGCGCCCATCCTCGACGGCAATGTGATCCGGGTGCTGAGCCGGCTGTACGGCATCCGGGGAAACCCGCACCGCCACCCGGCCAATACCCAATTATGGGGCCTCGCTGCGGCCCTCGTGGAGGC
>JAJXTA010000407.1 GCA_021784265.1 bacterium
CGCCTGCGGCACGTCCCAGGGCGTGGGGGCTTCACTCGGGTCGCTCATCTCGTTGCGCTCAAATCGTGCGCATCTTAAGTCGCGCCGCCGCGAATTCAATAGGCGGAGTGAAAAAAATCGGCGCGGGGGCAAACCCCGCGTGGTGACCACCGGCTGGCTCTTTCGGCGAAAGCCCCCCGAACTCGAGGGTCCGCGGTTCGTTCCGCCTGTGCCTTTTAGCTCGGGCCGCCGCTCAAGGACACTCGACGCAACCCCAGCCGGTGACGGGGAACGCCACCGCCCGCGACGCGGTTTCGACTGCTTGAGAAACCAATGAACAGGCGACCAACGTCACCTCTTCACCTTCCAAGCCAGGCGTGTGTCGGAGAATTGGGTAGCGCGGGCCACTCGCCCGCCCCGGTCGGCGACCCGCCGGCCGGAACTTCAGAGCGCCCACGGGAGAAGGAAGGGATGAGGGGGCAGGTTTCATGGGTAGGGCGGCTCGCCAGAGGACGGATGGCCCTGATACGGATCTCGGCGTTGTTCACCAGCGAGGGAAGCGGCCCGTCCCAGCCGCTCCGCCCGAGCTGGTGAACAACTCCGCCGCCGGGCATGGCGCCCGCTCCGCCCGCAAGACGAGGCCCGCCACCCTGCGCGCCCTCTGCCGCGACGAGATCACGCTGATCGAACAACGCACCGCCTTGGTGAATCAACTCCTGGCCGCCCTAAGCGAGTATTATCCCGCCGCGCTCGAAATCTTCGAGGACTGGACCCGGCCCTTCGCCTGGGCGCTGATCCAACAATTGCCCACGCCGCTGGCCCTGCAAAATGCTGGCAAACGCCAGTGGGAAAAGTTCCGGCACCCCCAGCGCTTGTGGCGCACCGACACCGCCCCCGCCCGGCTCGAACGCTTTGCACGCGCCAACGACCTGTCCGCCAGCGCCGCCGTGACCCACGCCCAAAGCCTCTTGGCCACCAGTCTGGTCAAAGTGCTGCAAACCCTCGAAGCCCCACTCCAGGAATACCGCCGCCGCAGCACCGAAGCTTTCACCGTGCATCCCGACCACGACATCTTCGGCTCGCTGCCCGGGGCGGGCCAGAAGCTCGCCCCGCGGCGGCTGAGCGAAACTGGGCCGGGAGCGCGCCGTCTATCCCGCCGCCGACGCCCTCTGCTGCCAGGCCGGGGTCAGCCCGGTGAGTTACCAGAGCGGCAAGCTCGACAAAGCCCGGATCCGCCGGGCCGGCGCCGCCGTGCTGCGGCACACGGTCCATCTGTGGGCCGATTGCAGCCGTCAGAAGAGCCCCCCGGGCGCAGGCGTACCATCAAGGCAAACGCCAGCAAGGCCACAGCCACGCCAGTGCCTTGCGCTGTCTGGGCAAACGCTGCCTCAAGGGGCTCTGGCGCCTGTGGCAGGACGGCCAAGCCTATGATCCCACCCGCCACGAACAGAGCCTCAAGGACCACGGCTCATGGGTGACGGCCCGCCGGGTCACCCCCCGGCCCCTTACCTCCGCCAGCCAGTGAATTTTCTGCCCGGGCGGGCTAAACTTTTTCCCCAATCAGCCGATGACAAGGAAAACAAACGGATCGGCCTTGCTCCACGGTTGTGGAGGGGGGCATTGGATGCGGCTGTCTGCCGCCCAAGGATTCGTGGCGCTGACAGTCAAATATGATCATATGCTGATGTGGAGTGAGCAGTTTGCGACGGGGTCACCGCTGGTGGACACGCAACACCGGATGCTGATCGATAAAATCAACCAATTGGAGAAGTTGTTGAGCGGGCCACCGCCCTCGAAGGCGGCGTGCGACGAACTTCTCAATTTCCTCGGCTCGTATGTGACCATGCATTTCAAGTTTGAGGAGCAGTGCATGGAACGGGTAAAGTGTAAGGTCCACCAGCAGAACAAGCAGGCGCATGCGGCGTTTTTGGGGTTGTTCGAGAAATTCAAATCGCGTTATCAGGTGGAAGGTCCCAAGCTTGAATTATTGAAAAGCCTCCAAACTTCGGCCAGCGTTTGGATCAAAAATCACATTCTGAGCGTGGATATCCAACTCAAAACGTGCCTTTCCAGTTGAAGGCAGGACCAGCGGAAAGCATCCGGGGCGCAGAAGAGATTCTGCGCTCTCTTTTTAGCTGTGTTCCAAGCTGAAAGCGATGCTTCCAGCGTGGAACGGACGGCGGGCCGCGGAGTGGGCGGCTTTACCACCGCAAACGGGTAACGGGGTCGGTCAATTGAAATTGCGCCCCGTAATGCAGCGGCCCGCCTGCACCGACACCCATTCCAGTAACTCCGTCCGCGGCGCCTCATCCCGCGGCCCCCGCTGGTTGCGCGCGCTGGGCTAGAATTGCGGAATGGTCGCTATCTTCCGCCCTGCTTCGACAACGAGGTCCTCCCCCACGGCCCAGATCTGGTCGTTCAGCAGCAGCTTGAAGACGACCCGGTCCTTGGCCTGTCTCGTGGACCAGACCCAGGTTGAGGCGTCCCTACACTGCAGCGGCGTGCCCTTCTCCCAGCTCAGGCCGTCTCCCTGGCCGCGAATGAACAATTGATTACCGAAGCCGACATCGATTTTGGCCGCGACTTCGGTCGCCGGCTCAACGGTCGGCGCGGCCGCTTTGGGCTCGGGTGGGGTTGCCTCGGCCTTGTGGTTTTCCGATGCGGCGGTCCGCTCCGGTTGTTTCGGGGTCCGCGCCGTCTTGTTGGTGTTCTTCGCTCTGTTCGTTTTCACTTTGTGTCCTTATCGTTATTGTCTTTTCTCTCGGCAGGCGTTCCAGCGTTTCTCCCCACTCACCTGCGGCCTGAGTTTAGGCGGAACCGGGCAGCCGGACAACGCGGGCCGCGTTACGTTGACGTGACGATTATCCCGATCGTTCTTGTCCACGGTCAGGTTCCCTCAGCCGGCCACCGTCGTGACCTCGGAGTGCTGGGCGATGGGCAGGCGCTTAATCAGCCCTTCCGCCTCCCAGTCCGGCGAAGGCGCCGCCCATTCCGAATCGGTCGGATCAGCTCCGCCCGCCGGGTGGTGGTCGCGATAGAGCGTGATGGAAACGCGCTCGTTGCGGCAAATGCACTCTTTGATGGACGCCGGATCCTTTTCGCAGTGGAGCAGCGTCTTCCAGGAATAGACGTGCTTGGGCTTGTGGAAATCGCTGTTCGCCAGGAAGGGCAGCCGCTTGAGGCTCACCGGCGCAAAGAGGTTGTTGCGGTTGGCGATTTCCCACGCGTCGATCACCGGGATGAACCGTTCCTGGTGTTCCCAGAGGTAGAGCGTTTCCTTGGCCCACTCTGATTTCATCAAGTGCGGATGCGAGGCCACCGCCAGCCCGCCTTGCGCGTGGATTCGCTCGATGGTGTCGAGCAAGTCCAGCCGCGGGCTGATCGGTTCCTTGAGGTCAACGCCCAGCAGATGCGCGGAGGACTTGCGGGTGGGACCGTCCTTGTTGAACTCCAGGCCGGTGAGCACGAGCATCCCGTAGCGGCGCCACGCCCGCCGGGCTTCGCGGCCGATCACCTCGAAGTACTCTTCAATTTGATCGTAGCTCAGCGTGAACGGCGTCAGGCGTGAAAGCTGGCCGATCAGCCGGCGCGGGTCGGTCCAGTGGTCGGTAATGCAGATGCAGTCAAAGCCGCGCGTGCCGTAAAAGTCCACGACCTCCGGGACGGTCAGCCGGCCGTCGGAGTAGTTGGTGTGGATGTGGAAATCGCACAGCAGCGCCCTGGGAGCGTGACGCCGCGACAAAGGCTTCGCCGCCGCCGCCGCGGCCCCGGCGCCGTTCCCGTTGCGCCGGGCCGGCAGCGTCTCCGGCCGGACGCACTGATTGGCGCGGTCGCCTTCCTCCAGCACGAGGCGGGCGATGCGCAACGAGGCGTCGGGTGCGCTCAATTCTTCCAGCCGGGCGCGCCACTGGTGCCACAGTTTGCCGTCGTCGGCCAGGGCTTCGCGCACCCGCCGGGCAACTTCCTTCTTCCCCTCCGCCACGACGCCGATGCCGAGTTCCTCGACCAGCCGGGCATTGCCCTCCTCCTGGCCGGGAATGACTTGGTTGACGATCATCGGACAGCGCGCGGCGATGGCTTCCTGCACGGCCGCGCCGCCCGCTTTGCCGATGACCAGATGGCTGCGCATCATCAGCTCCGGCATCTGGTTGGTCCAACCCAGCAACCGCAGGCGGTCGCCGTGTTTGCGGGCGCGTTTGGCGAGCTTTTCCTTCAATTCCGCGTGCCGGCCCACGGTGACCGTCAACTC
>JAJXTA010000408.1 GCA_021784265.1 bacterium
GGTGCTGGCGGACAACCTGGCCCCGCTGGTCGAACTGGTTTATCAACACCCGGTCCACTCCGCTCCGCTGGTGGTGTGCGGGACGTTGGCCTTCGGGCTCCAGATTTACGGCGATTTCTCCGGCTACTCGGACATCGCCCGCGGCTTGGCCAAG
Source organism: bacterium (assembly GCA_021784265.1). GTDB lineage: Bacteria > Verrucomicrobiota > Verrucomicrobiia > Limisphaerales > J093 > JAJXTA01. The sequence continues at coordinate 155 of JAJXTA010000408.1, forward strand.
CTCCTCGGCTTCGACATCATGCTCAACTTCAACCTCCCCTATTGGGCGAACAGCCCGCGCGAGTTCTGGCGGCGGTGGCACATCAGCCTTTCGACCTGGCTGCGGGACTATCTCTACATCTCCCTGGGTGGCAACCGCCGCGGGCGGTGGCGGACGCGCTTGAATCTGGTGGTGACCATGCTCCTGGGGGGCCTGTGGCACGGGGCGGCGTGGAACTTCGTCCTTTGGGGGGGCTGGCACGGTCTGGGCTTGGTGGTGGACCATTGGTGGCGGGAGCGCCGGGGAGCTGGGGGTGGGCCCCGGGCCGAGCCGGCACCGGTGTGGTCCAAGGGCTCGGCTCCGGCAAGCCCGCCGGCGTTGAGGCGCTCCAGCGCGACCGCCCGCGACCACACCCTATGGGATCGCCGCGCCGGGTGGGGGGCCCCCGCCGCCGGCTGGGTGGCGACCATGGTCTTTGTCTTCTACGGGTGGCTGCTGTTCCGGGCGGGTTCATGGACCCAGATCGTCTCCCTCACGCGCGCCTTGAGCAGTTTCCAGTCGCCTCCCTGGTTTGGCAGCTACCTGCTGAACCTGGGGGTCTTTGGGCTGCCCTTGATCGCGGTTCAGTTTTGGCAGCTCAAGACCGGGGATTTGTTGGTGGCGCTGAGCTTGCCGGGGTGGGCGCTGGCCGCGCTGGAGGCGGGATTGCTCTTTGCGATCCTCCTCTTCTGGCGCAACGGGGCCGTCCCGTTCATTTATTTCCAGTTTTGAGCCTGATGGGTGTGAACGCTGGCAACGGTGGCTTCGATCGCGCGGCGGTCTGGCGGGTGCTGGGTCGCCCCGCGCTCTGCTTGGCGCTCGGGGCGCTCGCGCTCCGCGTGGCCGGGTGGCTGGGGTGGTTGCCCGCGCCCCGACCGATTCTGGACATGGACCGCACGGTGCTGCTGCATCAAGCCTGGGCGGTCCGCCAGCCGCGCCCGGCCGACGTGGTTTTGCTGGGGGATTCGTCGTGTCTCATGGACGTTTGGGCCGCCGACCTCGGCCGCCGCCTGGGGGAGGGGACCCTGAACCTAGCGACCTTCGGCTTCGTCGATCTGGCTACGCACGCCCGCCTGTTGCGCCAGTACGCCCGAGCCAACCCGGGGCGGCCCCGGCTCGTAGTGCTCCTGGTGCATCCCCAGACCTTACGCCGCCAGACGGCCGTTCCCTACTACGCCGAACTGGTGGACGCCTATTTGGCGGGGCGTGAACCGGAGGCGCCGGAGGGAGTGGCGGGTATCTTGGCCCAGTGGTTGAGTCTTGACCAAGCGCGTGATCGTGGACTGGGCCGCTTCCTTCCTCGGCCGCTGCCGGGTAAGTTCGGTGTCTATTACGGGTTTACTTCCGACTTGTGGCATTATCTGGAGCGGCACCAAGGGAGCGCGGTGGACCCCAGCCAGTACGATCCGCACGGCGCGAACGGCAGTCCGGAGTATCGCCTCGCCAAACAGTGGGAGGCGCCCAGCCGCGCCTTCCGCGCCGCGTTGCCCACCGGGACCCGCTTGGTGGTTGGGCTCACGCCAGCCCCGGCATCCTTCGTGTTGCCGGACCACGCCGTTGTTTGCCGACGCATGTTGGTCGATTGGGCCGCCTGGTTGCGGGCCGATGGCGTCTTGACCAATCTGCCCACGGTGCTGCCGGACGCCGTCTTCGCGAGCGTCACCCACCTCAACGAGGCCGGCGCGCGTCGGTTCACCGAACTCGTAGCGGCGGAGCTGATTACCGACGCGGCAGGCTCACGTTGAGTGGCCTGCCCCATCGGTCCACCGGTGGTGAAACGGGCGTGAGGGCGGGCAAGGCTAGGGCTTGACTTGCTGGACACTGCCATCGTTGAGCAACACGAACTGGCTTCCATCCCGGAGTTTCGCGCGCACCAGCACGCGGGACGGCGGGGCGTCCTCGGTCTGCAATCCCACCCTCAACTCGACCCCTTCTGTGCCCCGGACATCCGCCGGCCGCAGGAACCCTTGAGCCACCAACACGTCGAGGGCGACCTCGGCCGGGACTGGGCCTCCCTTCGCCTGGAGGTCCTGGGCGTAGGCGCGGGCCGCCGCGCGAATCCGGAGCGGATCGATCTGCCATCGGCCCGGTGTGGCGTGAGGGTTGGAATCGAGGTGGAAGAAAATGCTGACTAAGGCGAGGTCCAGGATCACAAGAACCAACCCTACACCGGTGATGAGAATCCACTTCTTCACGCGAGGTTGGACAGTGTCCCGAGAACGGAGGTTCAGACTCTGTCTGGGCTATTCCCCGAACAACAGGGTGCCGAACTTGGCCGGAGTGTGGGCAGTTGGGGTAGCAGTGGGGCTCCAGGCGAGGAAGGCGTGGTGGGCGACATCATGCCGATAGAGGTTTAGACGCCAGCGAGTCCCATCGGTGGGCTTGGCATCAGCGATGGTGAACAGCGGAATGCGCAGCTCGGCGGTCCAGACCCCGGCGTGATGGTCCACGGCGACGGCGCTGGTGAAGCCGCTGCACCAATCCAGACTCTTGTCCGGCAGGTTGATCGACAGGTCCAGGCGCTCCCCGGTCGGAGCGACCTCGAACTCGGCATAGCGCTGCGGGTGATCGGCGTCACTGCCGATGAAGGCCTCGACGACATCCCGATCCCACAGGCCTGGACGCTCCTTGTCGCGCCACGCGGGTTTGAAGACCGTCAATCTGGTAAAGGGCGCCCGGTACCCGAGGTAGAGGAACTTGTCGGACCAAAGGGCGCGGACGGTGGTCGCGAGGTGAGGTTGAACCACGCCGGTGTCTGATTCATAATCCAAGTGCGCCACCGGGGCGTTATCCCAGGCGGCCTCGGTGAGGCGGCCCTCGGGCTCGAAGTCGCGGCTGATGCGCACCGCTTTGATCGTGGGCGGGGGCAGGGAGCGGACCAGAAGGTGATGAGCATTGTCGAAGTAAATCTTGCGGAGCGCGGGTGCCGGCAGGCCGATGGCATCGATCCTCCAATCGCCCTGGATGGGGGTCATGTGGGCGAACTGGCGGTCGTTGGTTTCCAACCAGCGCCAGTGCTTGGCGTAGAAGGTCTCGGCCTCGGCATCGGTGGGCGGCGGGCCGCTGCCCCCCGAGCCAAGGGTGAGTTCGTCATAAACCTGGAAGTCGGTGGCGAAGAAGAGGCGGTCTTGGAACTTGAGGAACAGGCGGCGGACCTTGGCGGGGTCGTGCCGCCCCAGTTCCGGGATGCGGGCCGCCAGGTCGGCCATCATATTGGGGTACCGCTCCAAGGTTTGTTCGACCCAATCCAGGTCCTCGGCGTTGTTGGCAAAGTGAACCGCGACGAAGGTGGTGTGGGGATGCCGGCCGACGACCCGGTTCAGCTCGGCGAGCAGCTCCTCTCGGGGTGGGAACTTGGCCGGGTCACCAAACCACCACTGAGGGTGGTCTTTGAGCTCGCGCCAACGCTCGTTGCTCGGGTTGTAGGGGAGCCAGAAGGCGCGCGGGTCGGCCACGTGGATCGAGACCGGCATGCCCAACTGCCCGCAGCGTTCCCAGACCGGATCGAGTTTGGGGTCATCGACGCGGAGGAGTTTGCCCTGCTTGTCGCGGAGGTAGAGGCCCAGGCGCTTGAATTCCTTTAGCCCGGCGGCGCCCAACCGGTGGCCCTCCTCGACCTGGCGGACGGCTTGGGCGGAGAAGCCCGGGTCGTCCCAGCCGCTATAGTCGAGGTTCATGTAGTGGACGAAACGGCCAGGACAGAGCCGGTCCGCCAGCGCCTTGTTTTGCTCGAAAGCCGAGGGGGCGCCCGGTTTGTGGGTGACGATGTCACCGCTGAGGTTGACGGCAATCCCGAGGCCGACCGCATCCATGATCTGGACATCGCGGCGCAGATAATCCTGGCGGTAACCAACGTGTTGGTGGAGGTCGATGAGCCGGTGCTCGGCGCGCCAAGTGTCGGCCTGGTGTTGGGCCTCGTGCGTGGAGTCCGCCGCGCGGTTGCGAGGGTCAGCCGCAAGGAACAAGCCGCAGGCGACCCATCCTGCCAGCCAGAGGCGCATCGGTTTCATGGTGTCGAGGCGGGAGCATAAGGCGGGCCGGGGCCTTGCGCTAGG
>JAJXTA010000409.1:0-3916 GCA_021784265.1 bacterium
GTTCGGGTGTTCCTCATGGCCGGTAGCGTAGTATTCCCGCTTTTCGGCCGGATCGCGGCCTTCGGTGGAAACCACCAGGGTTTTGGGGGGCACGAACTTCTCGCAGACCCTGTAGGCCTGATCCAGTAGGCCGCCGGGGTTATCGCGCAGGTCGATGATCAGCCCCTGCATGCCTTGACGTTCCAATTTGCGCAGCGCCTCCTCGAGGTCCTCGGCGGTCTGCTCCCCAAACTGACTGATCCGGATATAGCCGATGTGGTTCTCGCTGATGGGGAAGTCCCGTTTGCCGTTGATGTCCTTGACGGTGTCCACCTTGATGTTGCTCCGCATCAGTTTGACATCCCGCACCGCCCCGGTCGAAGGCCGCAGCATCGTGATGGTCACCGATGTCCCGGGCTCACCCCGGAGGCGCTTTACCGCATCGGGCAGCGTCAGTTGGTCGGTGCTGTCTCCGTCGATCTTCACAATCCGGTCCCCGGCCATGATGCCGGCCTGGAACGCGGGGCTGTCCTCGATGGGCGCGATCACGGTCAAGTACTGGCCGCGTAGAGAAACGACAATGCCCACCCCCCCAAAGACCCCTTCGGTCTCGTTCTTCAGGTCGTTGTACTTGGCCGGGTCCATGAACTCGCTGTGCGGGTCCAACGTGTTAAGCATGCCCCGGAGGGCGCCGTAGATGAGGTCCTGGTAGGTCAGGTTCTGCCCATCGACGTAATCCTGGCGCACCCGCTCCAAGACGCGGCTGAAGAGCTCCAGATTGCTGTACAGGTCATTCTTCTCCGCCGCTTGCGCGGAGTGGAGATACACCTGGGCGCCGAAGAACAGATTCAGCCCCAGCGCCGTGATTAGAACGCCATAAAGCAGCCGCTTTTTCATAGACTCACATACTCGCCAAGCCCACAGGCCGGGTGCCATGCTCCACACGCCCCCGGCCGCAAGCCGGCCATCGAGAACTCGGCCGACACGGCGCTACCGCGCCGACTGGGCTCATTGTGGGACAGTAATGGGCAACCCGCCGCTTGGCAAGGGCAACCGTGCGCAGGCCCAGGCCAAGTCCGAAAGCGTCCGCCCCACTCGGCCGGGACCACGACGCGGGCGGAGGCTGAGGCCGCCGTCCGGGCGCAGCGGCCAGTGCCCCCCATTTCCCCTGCCTCGTCGGCCGACGGTAGCAGGGCTGGCTGCTACCCGGGTGCGCTGCGGGACCCCTCCGCGGCATCCCGCGGCTGGAGGAGCAACTCGATCACCGCGACATCCGCCGGGGTGGTCAATTTAGGGTTCGGACTCGCACTCTCCACCAGTTGCACCTGCTGGCCGATCAGTTCGCAGGCCGCCGTGTCGTCGGTGATGACCAAGCCCTGGGCCCGGACGGCGGCTAAGGCGGCGCGGATGACCTCGACGCGGAAGGTTTGCGGCGTCTGGACCGCCCACAGCCGGGCGCGATTCAGATGGCGGGCGATGAACTGGCCGTCGGCGGAGTCTTTGATCGTGTCCGTGACGCGCTGCGCCGCCACTGCCGCCCCGGTCTGGCGCGCCGCAGCCAGACAGGCGCGAATGAGGGCGGACGTGACGCACGGGCGGGCGCCGTCTTGGATGGCCACCAGCTCGGTCGCGGGCGCCAAGGCGTTCAATCCCGCCCAGACGGAGTCTTGGCGCTCCCGCCCGCCCGCGACCACGCGGTACGGCTTGGTCCAGCGAGCGGCGCGGGCCAAGGCGTGAAAGGTCTCCGCCGTCCCCTCGCGCACCACCAGGACGACCTCGTCGATGTCCGGACAGGCGTCGAAGCGGCCCCACGTATGGGCCACCACCGGCCGGCCGCCGACGGCAAGGAAGAGTTTGTCCACGCCCGGCCCCATCCGCGTGCCTTGGCCGGCGGCCACGATGAGCGCGGTGTTCACCCTGGGCTGGGGTTGCGGCGCCGGCGTGCCCGCCCGGGTTCAGGCCGCCGCCAGCAACCGGCGGCAGGCGCCGCGCAGCCGGGCCAGCCGGGCGGGCGAGCGTGCCTCGAGATAGCAGCGGATCAGGGGTTCGGTGCCACTGGCGCGAAAGGCCACCCACTCCCCTTGCGCCAGCAAGAACTTGAACCCATCCGTCGTAATGAGCCGCTCGACCTTCGCGTTCCCAATCGCGTCCAATCCCGCCCCCAGCCGGGAGAGCAAGGCCTCCTTCCGTTCCGGCGGAATCGCCACGTTGATGCGGTCGGTATGAAACTGGCCGATCTGTTGGGCGAGGGCCTGCAGGATCCGGCCCAATGACTTTCCTTCCACGGCCACCAACTCGGCCATGAGCAGGCAGGCGAGGACCCCGTCCTTCTCCGGCACATGTCCCTTGATACTCAGCCCCCCGGATTCCTCCCCCCCGACAATGATGGGCTCACTCTCCATGAGCGCGCCGATGTATTTGAAGCCCACGGGCGTCTCGCGCACCGGCACCCCGTAGAGCTGAGCCACGGCATCCACCTGATGGCTGGTGGGCACCGTGCGCACGACCGCCCCGGTCCAGCCGCGGTTCTTTTTCAAGTGGTACAAGGCGAGGGTCAGGACTTGGTTGGGCGTCAGCCAGGTGCCATCGCGATCCACGATCCCGAACCGGTCGGCGTCGCCGTCTAACCCGAGAGCCAAATGGGCGCGCTGCTCCAGCAGGCACCCCCACGCGGCGGCCATCCCCGCCGCGCTGGGTTCGGGGTGGTGTCCGCCAAAAAGCGGGTTGGGCTCGGCGTGGAGCCGGGTGACCCGGGCCCCGGTCTCTTCCAGCAGCGTATCCAGGTAGCCACGCCCGGTGCCGTACATGAGTTCGACCACGACCTTGAGCCGCGCCCGCTTGAGGGCGGCAAAGTCAATCAAACGATGAAGCTGTCGGAAATACGCCGGTTGCGGATCGAAGGTGGGGCAGCGGAAGGTGCCCACCACCGTGCTCGGCCCGCTCCAATGGTTGGCCGCCAGGGCCGCGATCCTGGTCTCGATCAGCCGCGTCGCCTCCGGGGGCGCGGGCGCCCCGTTGGCGGGCGAAAACTTGAGCCCCTGGTACTCGGCCGGGTTATGGCTGGCGGTCAGGTTGAGCCCGCCAATAGCCCGCCGGTGGCGGATGGTGTAAGCGATGACCGGCGTCGGAGTCGGGCGGTCACACAGCAACGGTTCGAGCCCGTTGGCCGTCAGCACCTCCGCCGCCGCCAGCGCGAACTCGCGCCCCAAGAACCGGGTGTCGTGCCCCAGGATCACCCGCGGCCGCCGGCCGTGAATCACCGACCCGGGGTCGGCCAACTCCGCGCGCAGGTAGTCGGCAATGCCCTGCGTGGCCAGCCGCAGGTTGGCAAAAGTAAAATCGCGCGCAATCAAGCCGCGCCAGCCCGACGTGCCGAATTTGATCATGCGTGTCCTTCCGCGGCGCCGGTCACGGACCGGCCCTCAGTGCTTCCAGTCGAAGGCCCCCTTTTTGAGGGCATAAAGATAGCCCACCAGCAACACGCCCAGGAAGGTGAGCATCGAGAAGAAGATCAAGTTGGCCGTGCCTGGATCGGCCAGCATCCGCCGGTAAACCACGGCCCAGGGGTAAAGGAAAACCACCTCGATATCGAACAGGATGAAAAGCATCGCCACCCGGTAATACCGCACCGAGAACCGGGCGCTTCCCGCCCCCGTGGGCAGCATCCCGCACTCGTAGGCGGTATCCTTGATGGGGGTGCGGCGGCCGCGTTGGCCCAGCAGCACCGAAAGCCCCAGCATGGCACCGGTTAAACCCACCGCCGCCGCGATCAGGAGGACCACCGGCACGTATTGGGACAGTTGCGAGTCCATGCCCCTAACCTAGAAACCAGGCCGTCCGGTTGGCAAGCGCAAATCCCCACCCCGCGCCCCGCGGGGGTTGGGCCCGCCACCCCGGGCGGTCGCCGGCGTTGGGTGGCGTTAGGCGCCCACGGGCC
>JAJXTA010000409.1:3926-4221 GCA_021784265.1 bacterium
TCCAAAAACCGGGGTAGCCCCTCCTCGATGGGAACCCGCGGCTGATAGCCGAGCTGGGTGCGGGCCTTGGTGATGTCGGCGTAAGTGATGGGGACATCGCCCGGTTGGAGGGGTTGGCGGTCAATCACCGCCTTGCGCCCCAGGCCCTGCTCGAGTAAGGCGATTAGCCGGTTGAGGGTGACCGTCTGGGATTCACCCAGATTGAAGACCTGATAGCCGAACGTCCGCCGGGTGCAGGCGAGAATCCCCGCCACCGTGTCAGTGATGAAGGTGTAGTCCCTGGCCGAGGTGCCCT
>JAJXTA010000410.1 GCA_021784265.1 bacterium
TGGCTACGCCAGCATGATCCTGGCCCACGAAACCACCCTGAGCCCGCGCGCCCGCAAGGACCTCAATTACATCATGACCGCCGGCCAGGACGTCGCCCACATCGTCGCCCGGATGCGGGAGTTCTATCGTCAGCGCGACCAGGACGAACAGCAGTGGCCCGTCAACCTCAACGAGGTGGCCACCCAGGTCATCGAACTCACCCGGCCCCGCTGGCGCGACATCCCCCAGGAACGCGGGGTCGTGATCCAGATGCGGACCGAGCTCCACCCCGCCCTCCCGGAGAGCCTCGGCAACGCCAGTGAGTTGCGCGAAGCCCTCACCAACCTCATCCTCAACGCCGTGGATGCCATGCCCGAAGGCGGCACCCTCTGGGTCCGAACCCATACCGGAGCGGAGCCCTGGAGCGGGGCGAGCCCCCGCCACCCGACCCACGTGGTGTTGGAGGTCCGTGACTCCGGCCACGGAATGGACGCCGAGACCCGCAAACGCTGCCTGGAACCCTTCTTCTCCACCAAGGGCCAGTTCGGCACGGGGCTGGGCTTGGCAATGGTTTATGGCATCGTCAAGCGCCACGAAGGCAACATCGAGATCGAAAGCAGCGTCGGCATGGGTACCACCATGCGCTTGGTCTTCCCGGTGCGCCAAACGCCCGTGACCAGCCTCCCCGACCGCCTGGACCCACCCATCCACCTGCCCAGCCTGCAGATCCTCTGCATCGAGGACGAGCCGCTGGTGCGGGCGCTCCTCAAGGACATGCTCGAGAGCGAGGGCCACCGCGTCGAGGTCGCCGACGACGGACCCGCCGGCTTGGCCAAGTTCAGCGCCGCCCGCCAACAAGGCCATCCCTTCCAGGTGGTCTTCACCGACCTCGGCATGCCCCACCTTGACGGCCGCCAAGTGGTGCGGGCGATCAAACGCGAGTCGCCCACCACCCCAGTCATCATGTTGACCGGGTGGGGGGCCCGCATGAATGCGGAAGGCAAGATCCCCATGCAGGCCGATCAAGTGCTGAGCAAGCCTCCGACGGTCGAGAAGCTGCGCGACGCGCTCATCGCCGTGCACGCCCACGCCGCTAACTAGCCCCCACCGTGGCGCACCCGCCTCGCGGGCCCGGCCGGCCCTCGAGGTGGGCGGGCAGTCCCCCGCCCGCCCCTACCACCTGATCCACGCCCGTGGGTTGGCTCCGACCGCACCCCCCGCGGTGACGCGCCCCGTTACCCTACGCGCTAGGGCGTGCGGCCCGCCGGCGGCTGGTTCGTGAGGTTTGTGGGCGCGGTGTTGGTCGCGCCGCCCGGTGGTGGGGTCACCGCCGCCGTCTGGGCCGCCGCCGGCGGCCAATCGTCCCGCCGCCGCACCCGGACCCCACCGGCCACCTTCACCATCCCATCCTTGTCCGGACGGAGAACGGGCCGGGTGTCGGAATAAGCGTGCGTCTCGCGCAAGGCGAGGCGCCCATCGGGCAGAATCACCTCGTAATGAAACGTGCGCGCCCCGCTTTGGAACAGGACATGGAGCGCGCCGAGCCGATCGACCTGGGCCTCCGGATGGCCAAAGGAAACGACGGGCCCCAGCAGCAGCACCCGGTACACTTTCGCCTCATATTGGTCGGTCACCCGCACGTAAAGCCGAATCGCGTCCTGCCCAATCGCTTGCACCAGCGCGAATTTCCGCAGCTCCTGTTGGGACGGCGGCGTATCGGGCCGTCCCGGCAAGCCCACCTCCTGCTCCCACAATTTGATCCCCTGCACGACGGTAATGACCTTGGGGGCGCTGGCCAGCTCCTCGTGCGTGTCCGGGAGCTTGACGATGGCAAACACCCGGTACCGCCCCGACTGCGAGAGCCCAAAGTAGGGGGCCAAATCGACCCGGCGGGTCGCGCGCGAGGCCGATGGCAAGACAAACTCCTCAACCACCGGCGGCTGGCCGTATTGCTTGACGATAAAGCGGTCTTCGGATTCCACCGAAAAGGTGAGCCAATCCGCCGCCTTGCCCAGGTGCAACGTACGGCCCGAGAAATTGGTGACGTGAACCACCGCGACCACGGCTTCGTCCGCCAGGTAGCGGTCACGCTCGAACTCCACATCCACGCTCACCTGGGCCCGAAGCCCCGGCACCGAGGCGCAGCAGCCGACCCAAACCAGCAGCCCGACCCAGCATCTCGCCGCGCGCCAGCGGGCCGTGCCGGCCGGACGCGAGCCGCGGTACCGCCGCCGGCCGTCGCCCCGCGCGCGGGGCTCGCCGCGGTTGCCCCAACCGCACCATTGGTATGTTGTTGTCATCATCGGCGGTTCCTTCAGGCCCGCTTTACGGCCGGCCACCTCCGCGCCGTGGGCGGTTCGCCGAGCCTTAAGCCAAGAGTCTGACCCCCAGGGCGATGGTCTGGCAAGTGCCATTTCCCGGGACGCAAATGGGCAACCGGGCACGCCCGCGGCGTCCGGCGCCGGGAATTACGCACCGCCGTGGACCAAAGTGGCGCGCGGCATCGCCGGCCGCGCCGCCCCGACTTCCGGCCGCGGCAAACCCGTCCCCGCCCCGCCCAGCCGGCTCTGGACGGCGGCACAGACTTGAGCCGGGGCGATGGCCTTCAGGCACGCCAGCGGCTCTGGATTGGCGCACTGGCTCTTGAAACAGGGCGCGCACGACAAGTCCACCCGCAGCACATCCCCCACTTGACCGTACGGCCCCGTCCGGCGGGGATCCGTCGGCCCAAACAGGGCTACCACCGGGCGCCCCAGCGCCGCGGCCACATGCATCGGCCCGGAGTCGTTGCTCACCAACAGCTCGCTCCGCCGCAACCACTCGATCATCTCCGGCAGCGAAGTCTGGCCCGTCAAATCCAAGCAACGACCGTCCGCGCTGGCGGCGACCTGCCGCCCCAGTCCGGGCGGCGTCGCGCCCCCCAGGATGACGAACCGGAACCCCGGCAATTCCGCGGCCAGGCGACGCACCGTCTCGGCGTACCGTTCGGCGGGCCATTGCTTGGTCGGCCAGCGCGCCCCGGGATGCAGCGCGATCCACCGGTGGCCTTCGGGCCGCCAACGCCGGGCGACCGCTTCGGCGACCGCCGGCCGCGCCGGGAGCCACTCAAAATCCCAGCGCACCGGCACCTTGAGGGTGCGCACGACCTCCAGATACCAGTCCACCGCGTGCGTCGCGAAGGAAGGGCGAGGGACACGCACGTCGTAGAGGGCCGCCGCCCCCTCCCGGTAGTCGTCCAGACCGACGGTGACCCGGCCGCGCGCCAGCCAGGCCACGACGGCACTCCGGGCCAAGGCCTGGAGGTCGATCACCCAGTCCCACTCGACTTGACGCAGCCGGTTGATCGTCTGGACCATCTCCGGCCAGTAACGGGGCGAGGCCCAGCGCTTGCGGTGAAAGCAGATGTGGCCTGTCAGGTCCGGATCCCCCTCCAGCAGCGGGCTCAGCTCGGCATCGATCCACCAATAGATCTCACTCTCCGCCCTGGCCCGCCGCAGCATGCGCAGCACCGGCACGGCCTGGATCACATCACCCAGTGAACTGGGTTTGAGGAGGAGGATTCTCACAGCGACTCAGCCCAGCCCGCGCCGTCCGAGCTCAGCTCGGGGTCCGGCGCGCGCCCGAACCGACCGGGCTCGCGGGGTTGACCCTCATTTGCCTTCCGCCAGCCGATCGGCCAGCCGCCGTGGCAGTCCGGCCGCCAAGATCTTGGCCTGGGTCTTGGGCATATCGTAGTCCAGCCGGCGTAATTCCACCGTCCCCTCATTCATGTCATAGACGACGTACGCCGCCTTCGGCACGCCGTCCCGCGGTTGGCCGACACTGCCCACATTGATGAAATACTTCCGGCCCGGCTCGATGCGGAACTTCGAGTAGGAGCCGCCGCGCACCACGCTGTCCCGCACAAAGGCCATGGGCACGTGGGTGTGGCCGAAGAAACAGATGCTGGTGTTCTGGTAGGTGAAGCTGGCCGCCGCCGCCAACTTGTCAAAGACGTACCCCCACCGCTGGGGGGCGTCCAGGGTGGCGTGCACGATCGAAAAGCTGGCGACCAGGCGCAGGTACTTCAGCTCCCGCAACCACTGGCGGTCCTCCGGGGTGAGCTGGTCCCGCGTCCATTCGACTGCTTCCGCCGCCTGGGGGTTGAACCCGTCCAGGGTGTTGTCCATCGAGCAATACTCGTCGTGATTGCCCTTCACGCACGGCATGCCCATGCTCCGGACCAAGCCCAGACACCCC
>JAJXTA010000411.1 GCA_021784265.1 bacterium
TGACTTCGGATCAAGGGGTTGCAGGTTCAAGTCCTGCCGGGTGCGCCAGCGGATTCTCCCGCGGCCCGGGCGGCGACGCCCGGGGACCGGGGTGGGCGGCGGCCGGCGAGAGGGTCCGGGAGCGGGAGGGCAGGTGTAAGTCGATTCCGCTTGAACGGCGCCGACGGATGGCGGATAATCCTTATGAGTCCAATAAGGTTCGCTCGGCGCTGAGCGGGGCGCCGCCCGCGCGCGGTCAGGTGGCGGCGGCGGAGTTCGGCGGCCCCGGGCGCACGACCGACCCGGACCACTGTGTCGCGCCACCCAACCACGCACGCGGAGGCCGTTCCCCTTGAGCGGGGGGCGACGGTCGCCGTCATTGGGGGCGGGCCGGCGGGGGCGTTCTTCGCGCTCCACCTGTTGCGCCGCGCCCGGGAGCTGGGGCGGGAAGTCGAGGTGGTGATTTTTGAGCGCCGGGCCCGGGCCCAGCCCGACCGGGCAGGGGCGTTCCCCGCGCCGGGTCGAGCGGAGCTTCAGGCGCCGGTGGCCGCGGGTACGCCCCTCTCGTCGGGGCCGGCAGGGCCGCCTTGCTGGCAAGGGTGCAACCATTGCGCCGGCGGCATTTCTCCGCGTCTGAACGACGTGCTCAACGACCTGGGCCTGCAACTCCCGCCGCCGGTGATCCAGGCGCGCATCCGCCGGCTGACGATTCAAGGCTATTGGAAGAATATCGAGCTGGAGGTGCCGCCCGGGCGGGCGATGTTCTCTGTTTACCGCGGCTCACGCCCCGCCCGGCGGCCGGACCGGGACCAGAGTTTCGATGCCTTTCTGCTGGGCCGGGCGCGGGCGGCCGGGGCGCGGGTGATCGGGGAGGAGGTCGTGGGCGTGGCGCGGGCCGAGCAGGGCGCGCTCCGGGTGGAATACGGGGGCGGCGCGGGCCGCCAAGCGTTGGCGGCGGGGTTCGTGGTCTTCGCCGCGGGGATCAAGGAGACTACCGGTTTGTCGCGGAGCACCAAGCCGATGCTGCGGGCGCTCCAGGGGCTCATCCCCGGGTTCGTGCCACCGGCGGTGCGCCGGGCCTTGGTCTTCGAGTTGGAGGGCGAGCAAGGCATCCCCGCGACGCTGGCCGAGGGGGTTCACTTTGTTGAATACGGCTCCCGCACCCTGCGGCTGGAGATGTGCTCGCTGGTCCCCAAACGCGGGTTTGTGACCGCGGTGCTGGTCGGCCCGAGTATCGATGCCCTCCGGGGCCCGGGCGAAGAGGTCACCGTGATCCAGGAGTTCCTGGCGCTGCCGCAGATTCGGAAGTTGGTGCCGCCTGGGGCCCGGTTTCGCACGGTCTGCATGTGCGATCCCCATCTGGTGACCGGCGCGGCGCGGTGTCCGTTCGGGGACCGGGTGGCGGCGGTGGGTGACGTGGCCACGGCGCGGTTGTACAAGGACGGCATCCTCTCGGCCGAACAGACCGCGCGGGCGTTGGCGCGGACGATGCTCGAGGTCGGGGTGGACCGCCGGAGTCTGCGGCGCGGCTACGGTCCGACCCTGGTCGGATTCCAGCGGGACAACCGCTGGGCAGCGGTCGTCTTTGCCGTGCACCGGCTGTTCTTCAGCTCCTCGATCCTGAGCCGGGTGCTGTATCAGGCGGTGATTACCGAGCGCAAGAGCCGCTGGCGCCCCCAGCGCGGGCTGGAGCAGATTCTGTGGAAGATCGCCAGCGGGGACGATCGGTATGGGGAGATTCTGCTCTCCATGATTCATCCGGTCACGGTCTGGCGGGTGCTGAGCGGCGGGTTGCTGGTCACGGCGCGCAACTTCGCCACCGAACTGGTCTTCGGGTTGCGGTGGGAGGGCTTTGGCCGCTTTACCACCGGGGTGGCGCGGGAGCGGCTGGAGGCCAAGCGGCTGGCCTTCGCGCGGTTGATTACCGAATCGCGGATCGCGGTGCCGGCGCGGCTGGAGTTCGAGCGGATGTACACCATCAAGGTGCAGGCCCCCCCGGCGAAGGTGTTGGAACAATTGGGGCGGTTTGGCGAGGCGGACCGCCGTTATCTGCGCCCACGCTGGGTCCGCATCCGGCGCGTCGCCGGGGTGCCGCAGCTCCCCGGCTGCCGCATCCGTTACGAGGTGGTCCACCCGCGCTGTTGCTTTTCGTTGGAGCTGGAGCGGGTGGTGGGGGAGCGGCTGGCGGTCTATCGGGTCCAGGACGGCTTTGCCCGGGGAGGCGTGCTCATCTTCGAGATCGAGCCCTTCGCCGAGGGCATCTGCACCCTGTCGATCTATGTCGCCTTCAACTTTGCCCGGGGCACGCGGTGGTGGGCGCGGCCGTTTTGGTGGTGTTTCCGGCACCTTTTTCCCGCGTTTATCCACGACGTGCTCTGGAACCATTCCCTCTGTCAGCTCAAAGATTTGGTGGAGAGCCAGTTGCGGGAAGACGTGCCGGAAGCGAGCGCCACCGCCGGGCCGGCGCCCCAACACAACTCCTCCGGGCCGGGACCGGCCAGCCCGGCCTGACCCGCGCCGGCGTTGCCCGACCCCGAGGGGCCACCGGCGGCCGCGGGGGCGCGAAATCCTCAGGCTGACTGAAACTTTCAGTTGAAATAACTTCTTTCTCGGTTAGATTAGGCGTCCGGTCTGTCCGGGGCATAAAGACGGGCCGGCACAACGAAATGACGTTAGATTTAGTATCGCTAATGTTTATTCCAACCCGATCTCGACCGCGCTCGTGGTGGCGTCGCGCCCGGGTTTGGACCAGCGCCGGCCTCCTGCTCCCGGCCAGCCTCGCGGCCGCCGAGACCAATCAGACCGCCGGCGTGGACCTGCACCTGCCCGACCTGCGCCGCCTGGTCGTCCAGCATAATGAGAGCGTCCAGATGAAACTCCTGGACGCGGCGGTGAGCCACAAGATGGCCAATGCGGAACGGGGCATTTTCGAGCCGGCGGTGGTGGCCTCGCTGGACCATTTGGACAGCTTCCGCCCCAACACGACCGAGGAGGCGGCGGGCCTGTTCGGGCTGCCGACGCTCCGGGAGCGCAACAGCATTTACGACGGCGGCTTGGAGTTCCTGCTCCCCACCGGAGGCAAGGTGACCACGGGCTATACCCTGCGCGATCTGAGCAACAACCTGGAGGTGCACGGGAGCGAGTACGAGACCTTCATCGGCACGCGCATCATGCAGCCGCTGTTGAAGAACTTTGGCCCCGGCCCCACCATGGCCCGCATCCGGCTGGCCGCGCTGGCCTCGGACATCGCCTTCCAGGAGTACCGCCGCCAACTGATGCTGACGCTGGGACAGGCCGAATCCGGCTACTGGGACCT
Organism: bacterium; assembly: GCA_021784265.1. GTDB lineage: Bacteria > Verrucomicrobiota > Verrucomicrobiia > Limisphaerales > J093 > JAJXTA01. The sequence goes on from JAJXTA010000411.1 coordinate 3,296, forward strand.
GCACCTGCTCCAGGAACAAGAACGGCTCAGCCGCGAGTCCGTCGCCGCCGCGGAGAAGATTCTCGCCGACAACCGGGCGCGGGTGGAGGTGGGGAAAGGGTCGGAGTTGGAGGTGCTGGAGGCCCAGGCGGGGTTAGCCACCCGGCGGACCCGGCTCAACGAAGCGCTGCAGCGGCTCTACGAGGGCGGCACGCGCCTCTCGACCTTCTACTCCTTTACCCCGCGGGGCGCGGACCGGCTGCCCCGGGCGGTGGACACACCCACCGTGAGCGCCGACACCAACTCCCTGGCCGCCAGCTACGCCCTGGCGTTCCAGCAAAACCCCGATTACCTCATCCGCCGCACCCAAGCCACGCAAGAGAACCTGCGGCTCGCCTACGCCAAGAACCAGCGCCTGCCGGAGCTGGACCTCAAGGCGAGTTTTGGCCGCAACGGCCTGGGCCACTCCGCCTTCGATTCTTGGGACAGCGTGACGCTGACCAACTTCACCACCTGGGAGGTTGGGTTTGAGCTGCGGGTGCCCCTGGCGGGCGACATCAAGGCCCGCAACGAGTATCAAGCCGCCAAACTCAACAAGGAGCGTATCCTGGTGGGGATCAAGGAGACGGAGGTCCAGATCCTCAACTCGCTCGATGCGGCCCAACACAAGGTGGGCCTGTACATGGACAGCATCCCCAGCGAGCGGGCCGTGGTGGATTTCCACGAGAAACTTCTCCAAGCCCAACTGGATCGCCTGGCCGTGGGCGGCACCGACAGCAAGACCGTGCTGGAGACGGAGGCGCGCCTGTTCGAGGCCAAGGTGACGGCGGTGGAGAACCTGGTGACGTACCGCAAAGCCCTGCTCGCGTTGGACTTGGTGCGCGGCACCCTCTTCAGCGCCCGGGGCCTGGAAGTCACCCGGGCCGGCCTCAAAGCCA
>JAJXTA010000412.1 GCA_021784265.1 bacterium
GGGGTCTTGGGGTCGTCGTAGGCCGAGAGCCCGCGCAAGGCCAGGGCTGCCGTGACCTTGTCCGGTGCCAGCCGCTGCAGCACGGGCAACAGGTCCGCCGGGCGGGCCTGGAGGAGGGTGCTCAGCGCGGCGCGGCGCGCCTCGGGCGGGGCGGTGGCGTCCAGGGCCACCGCGCGCAGCTCGGCCAGCGCGCGCCCATCGCCAAACACCACGCTCAAGTCGCGCATCCGCTGCCGCGTGGCCGGGTCGGCGTGGGGAGCGAGGGCGGTTTGGAAGGCCTCCCAGGCCGCCGGCCGGGCCGCTTGGCGCCAGCCCTGTGTCGCCTCGGACATCCCCTGGACGACTTCGGCTTGAAACGCGGGGCTGGCGCTCGTCGCCAATTGCAGCAACGCATTGACGGGCTCGGGGCGTTTCTCCAGGTCCTCCGTCAGCCGCCGGGCGATGTACCGCTGGACCAGCGGTATCTGGCTCAGGCCAGCCAGCCGCACCCCCTCCTCGGGCTTGGCTGCCACCAGGGGCTCAACCCCGTACCACAGCATGAGCGGCAGGTTATGGTCGTGGGCATCCTCGCGATGCCCCAGGAGCGCCACCGCCAGGTCGTAGCGGGCCGCCGGGGCCAGCCGCTGCATCGCCGAGGCCAGCGCCAATCGCACCAGGCCCGAGGGATCATCCCGGCCCAGCCGGACAAACCCCGCCAGCCCCTCCGCGGTGGGCGGGCCAAAGTCCGTCAGCAACCGCACCGCCCAGGCCCGGACGTATTCGTTCGGCTGGCCGAGTTGTTCCCGCAGCCACGGTTCCGGCGCGCCCTCCGTCACGTAGAGCGCCCATAGCGCGCGCAGCTTGCGGGTCACGTCGGGATTGTGGTCGAACATCGCCCGCAGGGCTTTGTGCGTCGCCCTCATATCCTGGCCCGCCGCCGCCCGTTCCTGCAAAATCCGCCGCGCCTGCCGACAATACCAGTCGTTCCGTTCCAGTTGCAGCTTCACCAGTTGGGCGTTGCTCAAGCGGGCCACGTCGGGAAAGCGGGGCGCGGGCGGCTGGCCATAGGTCACCTTGTAGATGCGCCCCGACGTCCGGTGAACACCGTCGCTTTCGTGGCACTCCCCCACGTCGCTCCAATCGCACAGATAAACCCCGCCATCCGACCCGTAAATCAGGTCCACCGCCCGGAACCAGCGGTCGCTCACTTTCAGAAAATCCGGCCCATGCCGCCCGACGAACCCGGAGCCCAGGCGCTCGAGGTAATCGTTATTCAGCCGGCGCCCGTGGAGGTTGATGGTGAAGAGCGAATTGCGGTAGCGCTCCGGCCAATTGTTGCCGAGATAAAACATCAGCCCGGCGTGCGCATGCCCGCCGCCCAAGGCGTCGCTTCCGCCCTGGGCATCGCGCGACGCCGTCCAGCTCTGGCGGGTGTCCCAGTGGTAATGGTCGGCGTGCTGGCCAATCAGGTCGTAGAGGTGGGGATCGAAATCTTCGCCGTACATCCGCTGGTAGTGGGCGCCGGGGATCACGTGCCACAGGTGGCCAATCACGGTGTTGATGAAAAACATTTCCCCGTGATCATCCCAATCCGAGCCCCAGGGATTGGTGGTGCCGCTGGCGACCACCTCGAAGATGTGGCGGGTGGGATGGTAGCGCCAGATCCCGCAATTGATCGGGACGCGCTCGCTGGCCGGCGTACCGGGCTTGCCCACGTAGGAGGTGGCCAGTATCCCGTGCCGCCCGTAGAGCCAGCCGTCCGGCCCCCAGCGCAGCCCGTTGACGATGTTGTGCCGCACCGCATCGTCGTTCCATCCGTCCAGCACCACCACCGGCGGCCCGTCCGGCACCCCGTCGCCATCCCGGTCGGGAATGAACAACAGGTACGGGGCGCACAGGGCCCAGATGCCGCCGAACCCGACCTCGACACTGGTGAGCCGCTGGCCTTTGTCCCAAAAGACGCTCCGTTTGTCGAAGTGCCCCGTGTGCCGGCTGTCCTCGAGCACGATGATGCGGTCGCGCAAACGCAGGTCGAAATTCAATTTGGCCTCGGCGTAGGTGTAGTTCTCCGCCACCCAGAGCCGCCCGCGGCTGTCCGTGGCGAAGGCGATGGGTTGTTGGACGTCGGGCTCACCGGCAAACAGGCTGACGCGAAACCCGGGCGGCATGGAGAAGGTCTTGACCGCCTCCGTGGGCGGCAGCGGCACGTCCTTGGGGTCTTGGCTATTGTAGATGGCGGGGAAGTCTGGAGACTCGGCGGCGGCAGCCGTGACCGCCAGCATGGCCACCAGAAACCAGGCGCCGCCCCGGGTGGCGGCCGCGACCCGTGCTAATGCTTCGTTTAAGTTCGGACGGAGATGCACCCCGCGGTTTTACCCGAACGCCCGGTTTGGAAAAGCATTTCCGCGCGCGCGGCCCGACCCGGGCGAGCGAGGGCGGGGCGACCGAACGGCGCGGGCGGAGGGGCTGGGCGCGGGACCCCCTCAGCCGGGCGGAGGTCAGGTCCAACACGCCAAATCCGAATAAAAGGCGTTCGCTACAGCCGCTTTAGCTTTGCCAGGAACTCCGTGGTCGTTGGCCGGTCAGAAAGCGCCAACCCCGCCGCCGTTAAATCCGGCAGTGCTTCCTCCAAGGCCTTTGCCATCTCGGACGCAAAGAGGTAGGGGGTCAACCCCGCCTCGGGCAGGCCAAACGCCTTGCGCCAGACCGCCGAAATCCCCCGCGCGTAAGCCCGCCAGTTGAACCAGGCCGCCCGCTCCGCCGTGGCCTCGAACAGAAGCTGCCAGCCCTTGCTCGCTTCGATGGAGTATTCCTTGCGGTTGCCGTCGAAGCGGCTCTGGAACTGGCCAGCAAGCTGCATCTCCGCCAGTGTGTCGAGCACGCGGCGCTGCGAATAGCCCAGCTCGCGGGCCAAACTGCTCGCGGTGGCGGGACCACGCCCCACGAGGCAGGCGAAGACATCGGCTCGGATGCTCACCCCGAAGAACGCGCGGCACTTCAAAATCAGGCTGGCGGGCCTCCAGACGGGCAGGCGCTGCGACTGCCCCCGGAGTTGGATCGGCGAACGCCGCCACCCGTAGCGGGCGAAAGTCTCATCCGTTGCGCCCGCCATGGGCGCCAGCGGCTTGGCGTCCCGCTCGAACAAAACCTCGGGCGCCACTCCGGACTTGGGTTTGCAGCGTTCCGCGAGCTTCCGCCACTTGGGGGTCTTGTCGTGTTCGGCCATGAAACCGGCCACGGCCCCCGCAATCGTTGGCGGACAGATCTGCTCTCCCTCCACGAGGGTGGACAATCGGACCACGTTGATCCAGCGGCCATTTTGCACCAGCCAATCGAGCACTTCATCGAACGCGCGCGCCTCCTGCCGGGCACAGGCCCAGGTCAGCAGCAACAGCGGTTCGGGATCGACGATCCGTGGCCGCGCCGGGCGGCGTCCCCCCATCACGCCCACCTGCGACCAGGCCGACCACAGGAAGTTCAGGACCGCTTCCGCGAACTCACGCTTGAAGTTTGTCAGCAAGCTGTCCATGGCCGATGCGGTCCAACACCTGTTTCAATTTGCGGCGAAAAGCCGGGCTGGTCTTCCGGGCCAGAAGCCAGTCCACCGCCGCTTGCGCTTCGGCGGGTGTCGGTTCCAGGTCCAACAGATCGCCCAGATGCGTCTCCAGTCGCGTCTTCGGGTCCAGCGTGGCGAACATCTTGAGATGGATTTGGTCCAGCCGGCTCACCAAGTGGAGGGCGAGACACCGGCCGAAACTCCTGCGCGCCAGACGGCGTTCTAATCCCAAGGGCAGCTCGAACTCCACCAGTGGCGCCGGACCAAAGTTCAGCCAGTCCTGGGCGAGGCCCAACTCGCGACCTACTTCCCCCACCAACGCGGCGAACCCGAGCGGCAGCGTTTTGTCCGGCTCCAAAACGACCTTCCGTTTCGCCTCCACGCGCGCGGCGCAGATGATGTCCACGTCGCTGGTGGAGCGCGCCACCCAGCCCATGAGATTGAGGGCGGCGCCGCCACAGCTCACCAATTCCACGGGTGCCATGCCGGCATAGACCATCTTGGCGTTCAGCCGCTGGAGGGCCTCCACGAGGCCGCCCGCACCGGAGAAGCGCTTTTCGATCTTGCCGTTATTCATCTTGTTTCTAGCGTTATTATGACAATAGACCGAGACCGGAACACGCGCAAGCCCAAACCGTCAACACCCGCCCACGCCCCGAGGGCAA
>JAJXTA010000413.1 GCA_021784265.1 bacterium
CATCGGTTTGACCGCGAAGCAGTGGATCACGTCCAGCGAGCTGATGTGGGCAATCACCGGCTTGTTGACCGGCACGTAAAGCTCCCCGTTATCGACGAAGATGTCGTCCTTCCCGTGCGGATCGTTGGGATCCAGCCCCATCGGGTTTTCACTGCTTGCCAACCGTTCCTCCGCGCGCCCGAACACGCCGTCCGGGCCGGGATAGCGGGCCGTCCAGGTGAACTGCTTGCCAATAACCCGGATCACTGTCGCGTCCTTTTCCTCGGGGAAGTTGTTCGCCGCGGCCCCGCGCGCCCACAGCGGGACGGCAAACCCGATCAGCAGCACCGCCTCGACCAACGCCACGCCGCCCTCCACATAATTGGAGAAACCACTCCGCACCCCCACCGGATCGGCTTTGGGACGGCGGGTCTGGCGAAACCGCCACAGGGTGTAGAGAAAGAACCCCGACCAGCCGATGAACAAGACGAACATCAGCACGTGGACGTACAGCAGCAAGTCATCCAGGGCAGGACCATGCGCCGCCACGTCGGGTGGCAGATTGAGAATATGAGTCACCCAGTTTTCCATCAGTCCAAACTCCTGGTCGAACGTTCTGCGAGGCTGAGCCCTCCCCGGCTGGGGCGAGTCCGGGCGAACCGTGGGGTGAGCGCGTGGCCGCGCGGGCCGCACCCCTGCCGTCCGGGCGCGAGCACCGGCGCCTCGAACAATTCGGCCGCCGCCGCCTCGGCCTGTTCCGCCGCGCGGTTGAAGGCCGCCGCCCGTCGGGCGAAGTAGATGCCGCAACCGATGATCCCGCCCACGACGCCCAGCACCACCACCAGCAGCGAGAGAATGCCCATGTTCAGGCCTTTGGCGAGCGGCGAATCGGATTTACCAAAGCAAGCCGCACACCCCCAACCCGAGGGCGTCAGCACCACCAGGGCCGCCAGCGCGCCCCAACGGGTTAACCAACGTTCAATCATAAATAACTGATATCCTTAAGCTTCCGCACCACGGCGCGAAAGTAGAAGACCAAGCCCACGCCCCCCGCCGCCGAGGCCACCGCCAACGCCAGGTCCAACGCCGCCCCCTCCGGCTGCAAATAGGCGTAACCCTCCCACGCCCCGAAACCCAAGGCCAGGACGATGGAGGCCCCGATGAAGAAGAGATGGAAGGTTTTCAGCGACATTATTTGAACAGGGTCGATAATTCGTCCGCGTTCGAGTAAATGATCAAGCCCATCAGCCCGGCAAAGAAAAACGCCGTCGCCCCCAGGATGCCGTAGATCATCTTGCGCTCCGAGATCAGGTGCATGAAGAACCCCGCCACCAGCGCGGCTTTCACGGTGGCGATGGCCAACGCCACCGCGATGTTGATTTCCCGGTTCCCCCAGGGAATGTACGAAGCCAGCACCGTGATCAGGGTGCCCAACAGCAGGGCCACGAACACATAGACGTACTTCCGGGTGGCTTCTTTGATATCGGCGGCGCTTTCGGCGTGCATAGTCGATTATAGCAAGTATAAGACAGGAAACAGAAAAATCCAAACCAAATCCACGAAGTGCCAGAACAGCCCGGCAACTTCGACCCGGTTGGTCAGCCGCTCGGGGTCGGTCTTCCAGAGCTTGCTGCCGGGCCCCCACAGGTAGCCGATCACCACCGCCCCGCCGATGACGTGGAGGGCGTGCAGGGCGGTGAGCGTGAAATAAATCGCCAGGTACGTGCTGTGCCACGGTCCGAAGCTCTCCAGCTTTTTGATCTGGGCGGTGGCAATGGTCATCGGGCCCGCCGCCCCGGCGCCCGCCTCTTTGGCCTCCTCGGGGTGAAAAACAATCTCTTTGATCGGATGGTGCGGATCGGTGAGGGTGGCCAGCGTCCAATTCATCGGGCTGCCCGCGATATGGCCCGTGAGTTCCTTGCCGTCGGCCAGCCGCACGTAGTAATGGGTGAACTTGTCGTGGTATTCGTAGCTCTTGATGGTGACAAACGTCAGCGCTAACAAGACCGTGCAGCCCTGGAAGAGCTTGAACTTGGCGAAATCCCCCAACTTGAGCGAGGCCCAGGCCATCACCACGGTGATGCTGGAGGTGATCAGCACCAGGGTGTTGAGCGTGCCAATGGGCACGTTGAGCAGCCCGTGCGGCCACTCGAGAGCCCCAACCCGCAACAACACGTAGGAAGAGAACAACGCCCCGAACAGCATCACCTCCGAGGCCAGGAACAGCCAAATGCCCACTTTGGCATTAAATAGGCCCGTGTCCGGACGCGCTTCGACAGTGTAAGGGATTTCCATGAGCGGAGAGCGAAGGTTCAGGCCGGCTGGTTCTGCGGGGTGAAGTCGCGAGCCGCCCCCGGCTGGCTGTATTCATACGGCCCCCGGCACACCACCGGCGGCGTCAGGAAGTTGCCGTGCGGCGGCGGGGTCGGGGCGCTCCATTCCAACGTCGTCGCCTGCCAGGGATTGTCCGAGGTGACCCGCGGGCCGAATTTGATGCTCCAGAAGAAATTGATGATGAACGGAATCTGGGCCAACCCCAGCGCCCAGGCGGCGTGCGAGATCGACACGTTCAACCCCAGCGCCATTTTGCTCAGCCCATAGATGTTCCCGCTCGCCGCGTAGGTGACACCGCCGTCATACAGCCGGCGCGACATCCCCTCCAGTCCCTGGACGAACATTGGCATGAAGATCAAGTTCATGAAGATGAACGAGAGCACAAAATGCACCTTGCCCCAAAACTCGTTCATCAGGCGGCCCGTGGCTTTGGGAAACCAGTAATAAACCCCGGCAAACAGCCCGAAAATGGTTCCTGGCGCCACCACGTAATGGAAATGGCCGATGACGTAATAGGTGTCGTGCAGAATGATGTCGGTGGCGTTGAAGCCGAGCGGTAGCCCCGTCAGGCCCCCAATCCCGAACATCGGGAGGAAGGCCAGCGCGAAGAGCATCGGGGTGTTGAAGCGGATCGACCCGCCCCACAACGACATGAACAACGCCGTCAGGATGATCACCGAGGGGATCGAGATGATCATCGTGGTGGTCTGGAAGAAGGTGCTGATCTTGGTGCCCATGCCGGTCAGATACATGTGGTGCGCCCAGACGATGAAGGAAAGGGCGCCAATCGTCAGCGCCGCGTACACCAGCGATTTATAGCCGAAGATCGGTTTGCGGGTGTTGCACGCGATGATCTCGCACACGATCCCCATCGCCGGCAGAATCAGCACATAGACCTCCGGATGCCCCAGAAACCAGAACAAGTGCTGCCACAGCAGCGGACTGCCGCCCCCGCTGACGTCCAGCGGTTGCCCCGCCAGCACCAGGCCCGTCGGCAAAAAGAAACTCGTGTGAAAGACCTTGTCCATCAATTGCATCACCCCCGCTGCCTCCAGGGGCGGGAACGCCAGCAACAACAGGAACCCGGTCACGAATTGGGCCCACACGAAGAAGGGCAGCCGCATCCAGTTCATTCCCTTGGCCCGCAGTTGGATGATCGTGGTGATGAAATTCACCGCCCCCAACAGCGAGGAGGTGATCAAGAGCACCATCCCCACCAGCCAGAACGTTTGCCCGTCCACCCGATGGGCAAAATCCGCCAGCGTGGCCAGGGGCGAGTACGAGGTCCACCCCGTCCGCGCCGCTCCGCCCGGGATGAAAAAGCTGCTCACCATCACCACGCCCCCGAGAAAATAAGCCCAATAACTGGCCATGTTCACCCGCGGAAACGCCATGTCCGGCGCCCCAATCTGCAGCGGCACCACGAAGTTGCCAAAGGCCCCAAAGGCCAGGGGCACGATGCCCAGGAAGATCATGATGGTTCCGTGCATCGCCCCGAACGAGTTGTAGAGGTCCGGCGACATGATCCCCTTGCCCGCCATATCCGGACCGAGCACCCGCTCCAGCAGCCGGCCGACCACCGGAATGGCGTGCCCGGGATAGGCCAACTGGTACCGCATCAGACTCACCAGGCTGAAGCCCAGCAGCAGGAACAAGAGCGAGGTGATCCCGTATTGAATGCCGATGACCTTGTGGTCGGTGGAGAAGATGTAGTGCTGCCAGAAGCCCGGGGGCGCGTGGGCGGCCGGGGCGTGGGGCTGGGCGGCCGGGACGTGGGCGCTCTTATTAATAGTCTGCATTACTCTAGCTTGTGCTCGTTCGCTGACCAACCAAATTTTGTGTTTAATCCGGCAAAATTCGTGAAGTCAACTTAGCCACCCCTCCCGC
>JAJXTA010000414.1 GCA_021784265.1 bacterium
CCCCACCTTTTCACCGCAGCTTATCCACCACGATCAATCCCAGTAGCAGCGGCAGATAGACAATCGACCCCAGGAACAAGGCCCGCGCCCGCGCCGGCGTCCGGGCCCGGGCAAACCGCACCGTCAACCAACAGAACGCGGTTCCCAGGGCCAGCGCCCCGACGAGGTAGGCCGGCCCCACCACCCGGAAGCCGAACGGGCTGAGGCTGGCCATGAGCAACCCCAGGGCATGGCTGGCGGCATAATGGCCGGTGCGTTCTCCGGTGGCATCGACCACCGGCAGCATCCGGAAGCCCGCCCGGCCATAATCCTCCCGGTAGAGCCAGGCGATCGCCATGAAGTGAGGAAGCTGCCAGAAGAACTGCACCAGAAAGAGCGACCAGCCGGCCAGCGTGATCTCCCCGCGGGCGGCCGTCCAGCCGAGCAGCGGCGGCAGGGCGCCGGGGATGGCGCCGATCACCGTGTTGAGCGTGGTCAGGCGCTTGAGGGGTGTATAAACGAAGAGATAAAGGCCCAGTGTCAACGCGCCCAGCAAGCCGGCCGGGAGGTTCACTCGCCACACCAACACGAGCAATCCGGCCAAGGCGCAGATCCCACCGAACAGCAACACCGCCGCCGGGCGCATCCGGCCCGAAGGCAAGGGCCGATCTTGCGTCCGTTCCATCAAGGCGTCGAGGTCCCGCTCCAGATACTGGTTGAGCGCGGCCGCCCCGCCCGCCAGCAAGGCCGTGCCCAACAGCGTGGCCCAGAGCCGGGCGCTGTCCAGGGGACCGAGCGCGCCGGCGTAGAAGCCGATCGCCGTCGTCAGCAGCACCAGGCTGGTGAGCCGCAGCTTGACCAAGTCACCGAGCACCGCCAGGCGCGACTTGGCCGCCACCGAGGGTTGGGTTAGAGGCTGCACCAAAGTGGACACGTGGATTCTCTCGGGTTCGGAGTTCAACCGACCGGCAAGCCGGCGCAGGCGGAGGTCGCCACCACCTGGGGGCGGTCGGTGGACGCCTCGCGGGCGGGCGCCCGGCCGGCGTGACCGGCGGTAAACCCGCTCACGGCGCCCACCACCAGCGTCAGCGCCCCCACCACCACATGGGCGGTGGCAACATCCGCCGATTTACCGGTCCAAATCGTCGCGGCGCCCAAACCGATCTGCGCCAGGACGAACCCCACCCAGGCCCAGCCGAGCCGGCTCAGCAAGTGAGTGGGGCCCAACTGGGCCCGCGCGCGGCGCGCCGCCAGGAGCACGGCCGCCAGGATGGCCACCGCCACCAGCCGGTGGACCATTTGCAGTTCCACCTGGAAGGCGGTGATCGGGTTGTAACCTTCAACCTCGATGCGCTGTTGGTTGTAGTGGAGGATCGCCGCCGGGTCCGTCCGCGGCCAGAGCCGGCCGTAGGCCAGCGGAAAGTCGGGAATCGAGAGCCCGGCGTGCTGGTGGCGCATCGTGGCACCCAAGCCAAGCTGCACGAGCACCAAAAGGGTACCCAACCAGAACCCGTGGCGGACCGCGGCCGGGACCGCGGGGCGGACGGCCCACGCCTGCCACCAGCGGGTCGTTTGCAGCGCGATCATCACCACCAACACCAGGAAGAGCTGGGCGACCAGCGCGTGGAAGATGCCAAGCTGGTCCTTATACAAGGTGACCCGCAGCCCCCCCAGCACCCCCTGGAAGACCACCCCGAACCACGCCAGCAGCCCCAACCACCGCAACGGTCGGCGCGCCTCTTTCAGCCACAGCCAGCCGGCGAGGATGGTGGTCAGCAAACCCACGCCCGCGGCCACCAAACGATGGGTGTGCTCGTAGAAGATGCCGCCGACCCACCGCGAGATGGGAAAGAAGAACAGGTTATAGCCATAGGTGTTGGGCCAGTCCGGCACCGCCATCCCGGCCCCGTGACTGGTAACCAAGCCACCGAAACCGATCAACACCAAGGTCGCCCCCGCCGTCACCCAGGCGAACCGGCGGAGCCAGACATTGTCGGTCGAACGCGTCATCACGGAGGAAAAGCACCGCTGTGGCCACGGGCGGCCACAGCGGTGAGTCCGAACGCTATTCCGGGGCTAAACCCAATGCGGGCGCGCGCGGTTAGCGCGGTTTGACTTCCAGGGTGAAATCGACCGTCTTCTTCTCCCCCTCCCCGATGGTGACCTGCTGCGTCACCACGCCGGCTTTGAGGTGGTAGGCTTCGATGGTGTACGTGCCGGCGGGCAGGTCGGCGGGCAGCTTATAGTTGCCGTCCTTGTCGGTCACCGCAAAATAGGGATGGTCCATCACCCCGACATAGGCGAACATCCAGTTGTGGACGTCGCACTTGAACCGCACCAGGACCTCCCGGCTGGCGAAGCTCTTTTCGGTGACCATGTCTTTCAGCGGTTGACCGACGTTGAACTCCTCGTTGCCTGGGGCTTTGGGGGTGGCATGGACGTTGTGCATCAGGCTGTCCGAATTCTTGATCTTGAAGGGCTGGTTGGTCATGACCCCCATCACGTACGGCTCGTACAGACAGTTGCTCTGGTCCAGCACCGGTTCCTCGGCCGGGGCGGTGTAAGTCTTGGGGGCGAGCCCGGACTTGATGTACACATAAACGTTGGCCAGTCCCCCGTCTTTGGAGACCAAGTAGAACCGCGTATAAACGTCGGTATCATGCAGCTTGCCGCAGATGGGGTCGAACTCGATCTTCCGCTCCGGCGGCGGTGTCCCTTTGAGGGTCACCTTGCCGCTGATTTCCGCAGCGGAACCGAATTGGAGGGAGCCGCCGACCACAGCCGCGGCCAGCGCTAACAGACACGTCTTCATATTTTGTTGAGCAACACCGTCAATCATTAAGACTAACAGTCTAGCACCGCCGCAGGATGGCAGCAAGTTTTTTGCGGGCCCGGCACACCAAACGGGGCCGGCCTCCGCCCGGCTACCGCGGGGCCTGGGCCGCGCCGGCCAGGTGGCGGAGGCAGACCTCGGTGGTGCGCGCCAGGTCCGCCACCCCGTGGAGGGACGGCTCCTGCTCGCCCAGCAGGGCGCGGGCCAGCGGCGCCGCCTCCGTCCACGTCGTGCAGAGCTGGCCGAGCATCCGCCCGGTGGCATGCTGGCGCGAGTAGTCCAGCAGGGCGAGGGCGGCCCGCTCGTTGCGCCAGCTCGAGGGCCAAACCCGGAAGCCTTGCGCCTGAAAGTAAGGGACCGACGGATAGCTCTCCCGCACCTCATAGTGCCAATCGCAGATCACGATGTCCTTGGGGAGGCGGGCAATGGCCGCCGCCGTGCCGTTGGTGCTCGATTCCCACCGGCCGTAGTGCATCACCTTGTCGTCCAGGAGCCGGTCGCCCCACATCAGCATGGTGACCTTGCGCCGGTCCACCAAGTGACGGTGGTAATCCCGCACCGCCCGGGCAAAGAGGCGCGCGGGGTCTTGGCCGCGACAGCGCGGGCACTGGTCGCTGGCGATCAGAAACACCTCGTCCATCCCCACGTGCAGCGCGTCGGCCTCGAAGGCGTCCAGCAGCTCATCCATCAACGCGAAGACGATCCGGTTCACCTTCGGGTTTCGCGGACACCAACTGCGACAGTAGATCCCGGGATTGTCGCGCGGAATCTTCGGGGTCTCATCCAGCTCCGGGTGCCGGGCCAGCAGGGGCAACGTCGTCTTCGCCCACGACTGGTGCCCAAGGCAGTTGAACAGGGGAATCAGGCGGATGCCGTGGTCGCGGCATAATCGGGCCAAGGCGTGAGCCTCGGCGTGACCGATCGCCTCCGTACTGGCCAGTTCGGGGTGGGACCGCCAGCGGAACCGGTAATCCACCTCCAACACCAAGACGTTGACGCCCAGCGGAGCCAGCCGCTCGACGATGGCCCGCTCGACCACCGGCAACTGCGCGGCGCTCGGGCACATGAGGTGCACCCCGCGCCACGCCCGCGATCCGGCCGCGCCCGCCGGGCCGTCCGCGGCCTCGCCCGCCGCCATCGACCCCACAATCAACCAGCTTAACCACCACGCCAGAACCGAACGAAAGGACTTCATGAAGACATTTCAGGCTGGACCAACTCGCCGCGCCGCCGAACGAGCGCGGCGCGACCGCCGCGCGCCGTTGCCGCCCGTCGGCGGCTCACGCGCGAAAGAGTCTCGCGGTTATCCGGGCGCCGATCAAGCGGCAAAGCCGCCTTGACCGCCGCGCCGCCGCGCGGGCCGGCTCGGGCAGGGCGGCTC
>JAJXTA010000415.1 GCA_021784265.1 bacterium
GCGGCGCCGCTGCGAGTTGCCGGAGAACTTGCGGTCGGCCACGCACAGGTCCGTTGCGCCTTGGAGGGCCACCGTGGTGCCGAGGAGCCGGCTAAAGGCGGTTTGGTGGCGGTGGAGGATGTAGCGATTCGTGCCGGCGACGCTGGTCAGCGTGGCGTCGCGCTGACTATCCAGTACCAAAGTGTAGTTCAGGCAACCCGCCCCTTGCAGCACCGTCCCGCCGCCGCTGATGCGGCGCAGGACCGGGACTCCCGCCGCCCGACAGGCCGGGAGATTCACCTCCCGCGCGGCGTGATTGGCATAGCCCAGGACGGCGAAGAGCTCATCCGCGGCCCAGAAACGGAGCCACTCCGGCCCGCCGGCCGCCTCGCTGGTCTCCAGCAACGCCTCGTCCAGCGCCAGGTTCTCTGCCGGCGTCGGCAGGGTCAGGTCCAGCGCCTCCATGCGTCAGCGCGCCGGAGAGGCTCAGGCGGGGAAGGGCATTTCCGCGACAAACGTCTCATGAAAGCGTTCGTCGTCGTTGAGGGGGACATGGCGCGTGCGGCGGCGGAGGTCGTCGAAGGCGGTGCCGTGGGTCGGCAAACCGAACAGGGCGAGTTTGGCCCCCAGCAGGGCCGTGTTGCCGGCGGCCCGGACGCGTTCGGGGGGAAATCGGATCAGGCCGATGCGGCGGGCGCTGGCGCGGTTAATGTAGTTACCGAAGGCCCCAGCCAGATGGACCACCGTCACGTCGTCCGCCTCTGCTCCCCACTGGCTGAGCAGGAGGCGGATGCCGGCGGCGATGGCTCCCTTGGCAAGCTGCAGCTCGCGGACATCGGCCTGGGTCAGGGTCACGGGCGGGGCGAGGCAGAGGGTGCCGCCGTTGGCCAGCCGGCCCGACGGTTGAATCCACCCCAACTCCAATCCCACCGTGGCGGCATCGACTAAGCCACTGCCGCAGAGGCCGCGCGGGGTGGTGTTGCCCAGGACCCGGTAAGACACCTGGCCGTCGCGCAGGGTGACTTCGGCGATCGCGCCCGCGGCCGCCCGCATCCCCATCGAGATGCGCGCGCCCTCGAAGGCCGGGCCGGCGGCCGTCGAGGCGCAGAGCAGCCGGTCTCGGTTCCCCACCACGATCTCGCCGTTGGTCCCCAGGTCGATCAGCATGCCCAGCGTCTGGCTCTCATGGAGGCCGGTCGCCAGGATGCCCGCCAGAATGTCGCTGCCGACAAAGCTGCCCAGACAGGGCAGGAAATGGACGGCGGTGGCGGAGGGCAACTCCCAGCCCAGCGCGGCGGGAGTAAACTCCTGGGGACCACCCTGCGCCGTCTCGAACGGATGGCGCGAGAGGGGTTCAACGTTCAGGCCGCAGAAGAGGTGGTGCATCACCGTATTGCCCACGAGGACGACCTCGCGCAATGTCCCGGCCGGCCCGCTCCCGCTGGCCAGCAGATCGGCCAGCAGGGCCCCGACTTGTTCGCGGATGAGCCGGCACAACGTCCGGGCCCCGGCCGCGGTCGAGGCGAAGTCGATGCGGCTCATAATGTCGGCGCCGTGGCGCGCCTGGGCATTGAGCCCGACTCGCACGGCCAACACCTGGCCGCGGTGCAGGTCTAACAATTGGGCGACGACGGTTGTGGTGCCCAGGTCCACCGCGATCCCCAACCCCGGTCTGGGCGAGAATGGGAAATGGGATTCGTCGGCCAGGACGGCGGTTTCCCATTGTGCCAGCTCGAGCCTGAGCCCGGCGCGGGCGCGGGCGCGGCAGGCCAGGCGCCACCCGGCGGCTAAGCGGTCCGGGGCGAGCAGCCGGCGATCTTCCTCGGTGATGGGCAGCTCACCCCCCACGACGCGCACGCGGCACCCTTGGCAGCGCCCGCGACCGCCGCAGGGGAACTCGACGCCCTGGGCGAAGAGGAGGTCTGGTAAGGGCGTTCCCTCCTCGAGCTCGAGGACCTTCGCCCAGGGTAGGAGCTCGATCCGTACCGCGCTCACAGGTGCCGGGCGACCCGGCGGAAATGATAGCCCATGATGGCCAGCTCGATGGCGTGCCGGAACTGCCGGGGACGGCGGATGAGGGTGCTGAGGCAGAGGCGCCAATAGGCCCACCGTCCGCGGTGGCGCAGGCCCAGGAGCCAGAACGACTTGAGAAAGGCCTGGAAATCGGAGCGCGACAGCCGGTGCCACCCGCCGGGGCGGGGTCGGTGGTGTTGCAGGAAGATGCGGATGCGCTGGTAATAGGTGCCCGGCTCGTAGAGTCGGCGCATCAGCTCCCGATAGCCGTTGAGCAGGTAGTCCCGGTTGAGCTTGGTCCGGAAATTGAGGGCGGCCTGGGTGTTGTTGCCGGTGGTGGCGGTCTGGATGCGGCCCTCGCGGGCCAAACGCTGGTAGAGCCGGGTTTTGGGCAGGGCCGTGAGCAGCCCCACCATCGCGGTGGCCACCCCGGATTTCTGGATGAACTCGAACTGCCGTTTGAAGATGTCGTGCGGATCGCTGTCAAAACCGATGATGAACCCTCCCATGACCTCCAGCCCCGCGCGCTGGAGGTGCTGGACCGCCGCCACCAAATCGCGCCCTTGGTTCTGCACCTTGCGGCACTCCTCGAGCGCCTCCGCCGAAGGGGTTTCGATGCCCACGAAGACCTTGATGAAGCCGGCCTTGACCATGAGATCACACAGCTCCGAGTCGTCCGCCAGATTGACCGAGGCCTCGGTGAAGAAGGTCAGCGACGTCCCGGTGCGGGCGCGCCAGTCCACCAGGGTGTGCAGGAGCGCGCGAGTTTGTTGTTTGTTGCCAATGAAGTTGTCGTCAACGACGAAGACCGTGTCTTTCCAGCCACGCAGCCGCAGCCCTTCCAGCTCGGCGATCAACTGGGCGGGCGTCTTGGTGCGGGGGACGCGACCGTTCATGACGATGATGTCGCAGAACTCGCAGTTGAAGGGACAACCGCGGGAGAACTGGACGGCCATGGTGGCGTAGCGGCGCAGGTCGATCAGGTCCCAGCGCGGCGCCGGCGTGGCGGCCAGGCTCGGCCACTCCAGCCGTTGATAGCAGTGGCGGGGTTGACCGCGACGCAGGTCCGCCACCAGCTCGGGGATGACCTCCTCGGCCTCACCCAGCACGAAATGGCCGATCTCGGGGAAGGCCTCGTGGCCCGTGGTGAAGAGGGGTCCGCCGGCGATGATCGGTTTGGCCAGGGCGCGGCAGCGGGCCGCCAGCTCCCGTACCGCGTCCCGGTGGACGATCATGGCGCTGAGCATCACGTAGTCGGCCCAGCGCAGGTCTTTGTCCCGGAGCCGCTCGACGTTCATGTCCACCACCCTCAGCTCCCACTCGGGCGGCAACATGGCGGCCACGGTGAGCAAACCCAAGGGAGGGAACGCCGCGCGCTTGGAGACCAGGCGCAAAACGTGCTTGAAACTCCAGAACGTCTCTGGGGTGGGAGGTGCGACCAAAAGGATTCTCATCGGAGCCGTGTTTCCATCCGTATGAGCCTACGAAAACTCGGGCGGCGATGCAACCAAGAACCGCGCGCGGGTCTCCGGGCGGTTAGGGTGGTTGCCTCCCCTCGGATTCAGCGCCAACACGCGCGCAGGAAGCGGAGGAGATTGCCGTGCATGACGGCCTCGATGTCCGCTGGGGTGTACCCGCGCGCGGCCAGGCGGTCGCCGAGCCGTGCCAGGTCGGCGATGGTCTCGAGGTCGGCCGGCGATTGCTCCCGGCCGAACGCCCCGTCCAGGTCCGAGCCGATGCCGACGTGGCGGGCGTGGCCGGCCAGTTGGCAGAGGTGATCCAGGTGATCGATCACTCGGTCCAGCGTCACCCCGGCTGCCGCCGGCGTCGAGCGACCCCGCACCCAGCCCGGGACGAGCATCCAGGCGTCCAGCGCGACGCCAATCACGGCGTTCCGTTGGAACAACGCCTGGAGTTGCGCGTCACTGAGCTGGCGTGGGTGGGGCGTGAGCGCGCGGCAATTGCTGTGGCTGGCCCAGACCGGACCGTGGAAGCAATCGAGCGCCTCCCAAAAGCACTCATCACAGAGATGGGAGACATCCAGGATGATCCCCAGCCGTTCCATCGCCTTGAGCAGGTCGCGTCCACGCGCTCCCAGACCGCCGGTGGCGTTGGTGCCTTGGGCGTAGATGCCGGGGCCGTAGTGTGCCGGCCCCACCGCGCGCAAACCCTGGGCATAGGCCCGGTCGAGGAGATCGG
>JAJXTA010000416.1 GCA_021784265.1 bacterium
TGTTATTCAGGGGTACAACACCCGCGTCACCGCAATTGGTGGCCACAATTCCGAGTAGCACGGTTCAGAATTATGGGATGGCGTTAAATGGGAGTATGCTGTTTGTTGCAGGGCAAAACACCTCCGCGCAACCGCGCTTCACCGCAATCGATGTTTCCAACCCCTCCTCGCCCCTGGTTCGGGGGACGAAGGATTATTCGGCACTCGGGCCTGGCTCGATCGCCTTTTCCGTGGCCGCATCGGCAAGCAAAGCGCTTGTCGGGCTTCAACCAAGTCCTGGCTCCACGGGCTATGTAAGCGTTGTGGACATTTCGAATGTGAACAGCCCGGCCGAGGTAGCAACACTGACCGATGTAGGCTATCCAAGTGCCATTCAAATTACCTCAGATGGAAACTACGCTTACGTCATCGACAACCGAGCTATTCTCCACGTTGTAGATATCAGCAATGTGAGTAGTCCATATACGACCACCAACGTGACTGTGAATGGCCCCTACGGATATGGATTGGCGATTCGCGGAGGCGAGCTTTTCGCATCGACAACCAGCGGCCTCTATATCTTCGACATCAGCAAGCCTGCGACCCCAAGCTTAACGCGATCATATTCAGTGCCGGAGCTATACCTCCCCAATGTGATTAGCGCTCCGAGTGACGCGCCGAGCCAGACTGGAAACATCTATTTCGCTGACGGAGATGAGGGCCTTATCGCTTTGCGCGAGCAAGCTACTCAGTCCCCGAGCGTTTACATTAACAATCCAATCTTCGGACCTGTCTGGACCAATTCGAGCCCGAACTTTGATCTGGGTGGAACCGCAATCGACAGCGTCGGCGTGACATCGGCCTCTTGGTCCAACAGTCGAGGCGGTGCAGGCTCGATCAGCCCTCCTTTCGACAACTGGTACGTCAGTGGCATCAAGCTCTACCCCGGCACTAACCTCCTCACGGTCAACGCCTTCGACGCGGCCGGCAACAGCGGCAGCGCCACGCTGACGGTGATTTACCAGGCGCCCAAGCAAGACCAGACAATAACGTTCCCGGCGATAGCGGACCACACGTTCGGCGACGCTCCGATCTCGCTGACCGCCGCGGCCAGTTCGGGACTGCCAGTGGTGTTCACGGTCGTCTCCGGACCAGCCACTTCGGCCGACAACGTCCTGACCTTGACGGGCGCGGGTGGTGTCACCCTCCAGGCGGACCAACCGGGTAATGATTCGTTCAACCCGGCGCCGTCGGTGGACGTCAGCTTCAACGTGGCCCGGGCGAACCAGGCGGTCACTTTTGCGGTGTTGCCGGACAAGTCGGCCGGGGACCCGCCCTTCCAGCTTAGCGCCACAGCCAGTTCCGGCCTGCCGGTCGATTTCGGCATCGTGTCCGGTCCCGCGTCGCTGGACACGAACAACATCGTGACCTTGTTGGGTAGCGGCACGGTGACCGTGATTGCGTGGCAACCCGGCAACTCGAATTACATTGCGGCGGCAGGGGTCCAGCGCAGTTTTAACGCGGCCCAGATTCCGCAGTCCATCACCTTCGGTTCGTTGAGCCGGCAAACGGTGAACGATGCCCCCTTCCCGCTGTCCGCGACGGCGAGCTCCGGTCTGCCGGTGAGTTTCTCGCTGGTTTCTGGCCCCGCGATCTTGAGCGGCAACGTCCTGACCCTGACCGGGCCGGGCACCGTGACCGTCCGCGCTTCACAGCCTGGGAACAGCTTTTATTCGCCCGCGGCGGACGTCGACCAGTCGTTCTTGGTCATTCGCGGGGTCAACTGGATCACGGACGCTTTGGTTCAAGCCGACGGCAGTTTGCACCTTGATTATGCCGGGGAGCTCGGCCAGACCTACGTGGTGGAGTTCTCAAAGGATCTTCGGTCTTGGTACCCGCTCTCGACGAACACTGTGGATTCCCTCGGCAACCTGCAATTCACCGACACGGCGGCGCGGAACCGGACTCAATCCTTCTACCGCGTGCGGGCGCACTAAACCGACGGCAAGGAATCGTAGTGACGCCCCCGGTCTGGCGCAGGCCAGGCCGTCTCGGTGTGGCACCAACCAAATCCCGTGCCTCAATGTCGGTCCGTTGCAACCGCTCGACTCCCCCAAGGGGCACGTGGCTATCCAGCCTCCTACCTGGAGAAGTGCGACCGATGCCGTCTTGGGTAGTCCACCTCAAGGCCGGAGAGCGCCTGCCCCCTGCCGAGCGCCCGCCAGAGTCGCCGGGGCGCCAGGAGCGCCTCATCTCAGCGGCGAGGCCCGCAGCGGATTGCACCGGAACCACGAATTGTGTGGAACCACGGCCTGACCGCCCACCGGGACCGGCGCGGCCGGTTCTCGGCCTTGGGGAATGCCACTGTCCCGGCCCCCGAACCGCCTGAGGGGCCTTTTGCCAGGCTCGTGCCGGAGGCGACGCCCGCGCCGGAGGTCCGGGCTTTCGCCGCCGCCCTGCTCCGAACCCGCAGTGTGAACCCGGCTAACGCCGCACTCGCATGCGAAATGAATCCTCGCGCAATCGATTGGGGACCTGAACCTGACGCTCCCGGGATGGTCATTCGTTAGATCCACCGCCTCCAGCGCGAGAACCATTTGGACACACTGCCATCCGGTTCCAACGGAGGAAGGGTCACGCGCCGAAAGCCGCGTTCGCAGTGGACCAACACGCACTTGTGGTCGCGGAGGGTGCCGGGCTTGTGCGGTTTGGTCTTGTGTTCCTCTGTTTCGGAATAGTGCACGTTGCGCTTTCCGGCGCTGAAACCCCAACTGCGCTTTACGACGCGCTTTTTGCCAAGAAAGTCGGCGGCTTGAACGGCATCGGCTTGGTCGGCGGCTCAGAGCCCGCTCGATAGTTGATGGGGAGGTTCGCAGGCTAATTGAGGGGGAGGGGTGTGAGAGCGGTCTGGCGTGGGGGTGGGGGACGCTGCCCCCAGACCCCCTGGGATTTGTCGCTTTATGCTTGCTCCGGCAAGGTGTTGGGAAGGCGGGAAGCCGCGGCGGCGGGGGCAACGGTTTCCGTTTCCCTTTCCCTGGGGGGCCTACACGGCGGGAAACGGGAAACGGCTGTCGGCGCAGGCGTTCCACCGGCCCACGCGCGCCTGCTCGCCGACCAGTTTGAAAACCCCAAAAAATCCGCCCCACGCGTCCGCCGCCGTGCCAGAAAACCCTCCAAGATAAACGAACACCGAGTTCAGGGGAGATTTGAGAATAATAACGAACCGCCCCGGCGAACTCCTCGTCCGCCTCGGGATGCAGCAAATACTTCACAGGCCCGCGAGCTTGCGCGCGCGAGCTAGCGATTCCTCCAGCGGGACGCCCTGCACTTTCCCTGTTTCAATTTCCGCGATGCGCCGGTCGGTTTCGGCTTTCCACGCTACAGCGATCTCCGGTTCGACGCCGCCATGCCGAGCGAGCATGATGCGGTCCACCAGTTCGGCCACCACTTCCGCCGGCATTTCCCGCGTCGCTTCGACAATCTCATCCAGCCTAATCGGCATGATTCAAGTCTGACTTAGGAACCGGGTTTTGACAAGGGCGTTCTCAATGGAAGTAGGGTGGTCCGCGCCCGATCCGCGTGGCCAAAATGGCTCGGGTACCACCTGTATTGCGCGCGGACAGACCGGCTGAAATGTAGCCGCGCTCGCTTACAGACCGGGCACCCCAAAATCAGAGACTGCGATCTGATACTACTTGTCCATTCTCGGGGCCTTTTGGGGGGCAAATGGGTCCAAGAATCGGCTCCTGAAAACGGCGCAACTTATCGTCGGATTGCGTGATACCGCGCCGGGACCAAGTGGGGGCAAAAACCGATTTCGACTTAGGAGGCAGATGCTCTTTCCACCTGAGGTACGGGCGGCATGTGCCGGTCGCACGCCGGGCGGCACGCCACGCCCGGGCGTCAAACCCGTCGCCGCCGACCTGCGGTGAACGCCGTGCCCGCACGGTGCCAGCCGGCCGCCCAGATAGGGTCGGCAACGGGTCAGGCCCAATCCATCGCAGACCCTTTCGCCCCGACGCCAAACGGTTTTGTTGCCGTCCGCGGCCCTGCGGGTCCAGGGCCAGGAAGGGGCGGGCCGGAGGACGAAGGCGAGACAGGGGACCCGGGTTCCCGGTGGTCGGAGACTCACGGTCTCACCTCGAGCCTGAACCCGTAGAACGGGCTGTTCATCAAGGGCGGGAGGGTAAGCGAGGAGTTCGTG
>JAJXTA010000417.1 GCA_021784265.1 bacterium
ACAACGACTCGCAGAACGGCAAATGGAAATAGAGGGAGAGATCGCCGGCCGTCTCGTTGTTGGCACGGACGTTGGTCAGCACCTGCGGCGCCGCAACTTGGTCGGTAAACTCGGTCGCCGGCGGGTACGAGGTGTAACGGGGGCCGGGGACATTATACTTCTTGATCAGGTCGAGATCGACGTTGAGCTTGCTCATGAAAAGCCACGGACAGTATCGGCCAGGCAGGCCAGGTTTTCCAGTTTGGCGTCGGCAGGCACGCCGTGACCGAGGTTGAAGATGTGGCCGCGCGCCCCGCGCATGGCGGTGAGCAGCGTTCGCGTGGCCTGCTGGACTTGGGCGGGAGTGGTTCGCAGCAGGTCCGGGTCGAGGTTGCCCTGCACGGCCACGCTCGCGGGCAGGCGCGCCCGCACTTCCGCTAGCGGCACGGTCCAGTCCACCCCCACGACCCGCGCTCCGGTCTGGACCAGGGCCTCCCACTGATAGACTCCTTTGGCGAACACGATCACGGGCACGCGCCCCGCCACGCTGTGCACCACCCGTTCCAGCCAGCGGCCGGAAGCGGCCTGGAAGCGGTCTGGCGGCAGCAGCCCCCCGAGCGTGTCGAAGACCTGCACCGCGTCCACCCCCTGATCGATCTGCAGGTGCAGATAATCAATGACGGCCTGGGTGAGCACCTCCAGCAAGCGTTCGAACGTCGCCGGGGCGGTCGCCAACCAGTCCAGCGCCCCGCTGAACCGGGCGGCACTGCCCCCTTCCACCATGAAGTTGGCCAACGTCCACGGGGAGCCGGAGAAGCCCAGCAGGGCCGTCCGCTCCCCCAAGGTCTGCCGGATCAAGCGCAGGGCGTTCGCGGTGTACTGCAGCCGCTCCACAAGGGCGTTCGGGGTCAGCCGGTCCAGGTCCGCCGGGGTGCGCAGGGGAAACGCCATGGCGATGCCGCCCGTGTCGCGGAAGTGGTACGGCTGCCCGAGGGCCTCGGCGATGACGAGGATATCGCTGAAGAGAATGGCGGCGTCGAAGCCGAAACGGCGGAGCGGTTGGAGGGTGACCTCGGCCGCCAGGTCTGGGGTGCGCACCAACTCCAGAAACGAATGGCGTTGTTTAAGCGCCCGGTACTCGGGCAACGCGCGGCCGGCTTGGCGCATCAACCACATCGGCGGACGATCCACCGGTTGGCAGTGGCAGGCGCGCAGGAACCGTTGGCGGTGGTTGAGGCCGCCTCCTTCGGCGGGAGGGCCGCCCGCGTTGACCGGCGGGATTGCGGGTGCCGGCGCGGGGTCGGCCGGCGGTGGATTGCCCGTGTGCATCACGTGTTTGGCTGACCAAGGTTTGGTCCTCCTCGGCAGCGGCGCCCCAGCATAATGGCTCGCCGAGAGGGCGGCCAAGGGAATAATGGGGAGGCCGACACTTGCATCGCCGCTGCCCTTGTGGCATACGAGGGCCGTGCCTAAGCCTGCGACGCGTCTTGCCCGCCTCTTCGCCGAGCGGGCGCTCCTGCTTGCTGGGCGGAGGCTCCCTGCCGATGGCTGAGGCCACCACCCCCGCCCAACCGGCCCTGCGGCGCGCCTTGGGGTTGAAGGAGTTGGTGCTCTACGGTTTGGTGCTGATCCAACCCACCGCCCCCATGCCGGTCTATGGGGTGGTCAGCCAGGAGGCCAAGGGGCACGTGGTGACCACGATTCTGGTGGGGATGGTGGCCATGCTGTTCACCGGGCTGAGCTACGGGCGCATGGCGCGCGCCTACCCCAGCGCCGGTTCGGCCTATACCTACGTGGGACGGGAACTCCACCCCGGGCTCGGCTACCTGACCGGCTGGGCCATGATGTTCGATTACATCTTGAACCCGGTGATTTGCGTAATCTGGTGCGCCAAGGCGGCGTTGAACTTCGTCCCGGAAGTGGGGTTGGCGGTTTGGGAAGTGTTTTTCGCCGTTCTGTTCACGAGCCTCAATCTGCGCGGCATCCAGGCCAGCGCCCGCACCAACCAGTGGATGGCGGTGGGGTTGGGCGCGGTGATCGTCTGGTTCTTCGCCGCGGCGGTGCACTTTCTGGCCCACGGTCCGGCGTTGACCACCACCACGTTGCTGCGCCCCTTTTACGACCCCCAAACCTTCTCGTGGAGCGCTGTCTCGACCGGCACCTCGATTGCCGTACTCACCTATATCGGCTTTGACAGCATCTCGACCCTGGCCGAGGAAGCCGTCGATCCACGGCGCAACATTCTCCTGGCCACGGTGTTGACCTGCCTGGTGACGGGGGTGCTGGCGGCGGCGGAAGTCTATGCTGCCCAATTGGTTTGGCCCGGCTACCAGGGCTACCCCGATGTGGACACGGCCTTTGTCTTCATTGCTGGCAAAGCCGGCGGGACCGCGTTGTTCGCGGCGCTGAACCTGGGGCTCTTGGTAGCGAGCATCGGCTCGGGCGCCGGTTCCCACCTGGCCGCCGGGCGCCTGCTCTATGGCATGGGGCGTGACAACGCCATCCCGCGGCGGTTCTTTGGGTCCCTGGACCCGAGAACGCGGATTCCCCGGAACAACATCCTCTTGGTGGGAACGATCACCTTGATCGGGGCGTTCGCGATGAGCTACCAACTCGGGGCGGAGCTGCTCAATTTCGGGGCCTTTATCGGGTTCATGGGAGTGAACGCCTGTTCGCTGGTGCGCTATTGCCTCCGCGGCAAGCGGTGGTCCCCGATCCAGTGGCTGCCCCCGTTGTTCGGCTTCCTCACTTGTTTGTACATCTGGCTGAACCTGCGCACGGCCGCCAAGGTGGCCGGGGCGGCGTGGTTAGCCTTCGGCTTTTGTTACAGTGCCTGGAAGACCCGCGGGTTTCGCCAGAACATCACCTTTGCCGCCCCGGACGAGCACGTCGCCGAGCCCGGCTAAGTCTCGGGCGATTGGGGTGCGAGGAGCGCGGCTTCCCACTCGGCCGGCCAGAGAAGACTTGCGTGCCCCATCCGGGTGGAGGAGGCTGCGCCATGAAGACTGTGGCCATCCTCGGTGCCTCCGCCGACCGAGCGAAATACGGGAACAAGGCAGTGCGCGCGTTTGTGCAGCGGGGCTACGCCGTCTATCCCGTCAACCCGAAGGGAGGCCAGATCGAGGGGTTGAAGGTGTGGCGGCGGATCGCCGATCTGCCCGAACGCCCGGAGCAGGTGAGCGTTTATCTACCGCCCGCGGTATTAGCGCCGTTGCTGCCGGAAATCGCCGCCAAAGGCTGCGACGAACTCTGGCTGAACCCAGGCTCGGAGTCGGACGAGGTTCTGGCGGAGGCGGGCCGCCTGGGGCTCAAGGTGGTCCAGGCCTGCAGCGTCGTGGGGATCGGGCTCTCCCCGGACGACCTATGACCGACGGACTGGTCGCGGCTGCCCAAGCGCTGGGGCTGGAGCGCATCGAGCGCCACATCTTCTTGTGCGCGGACCAGACTGAACCCCAGTGTTGCACCCGCGAGGAGGGACTGGCGGCGTGGGAGTTCCTCAAGCGCCGCCTTAAGGAGCTGGGGTTGACCGGCCCGAAGACCGTCGTCTATCGCACCAAGGCCAACTGCCTGCGGGTCTGTCGCCAGGGGCCGATCGCCGTCGTTTATCCGGAGGGGGTGTGGTACCATTCCTGTTCGCCGGTCGCGCTGGAACGGATCATCCAGGAGCATTTGATCGGCGGTCGGGTCGTTGCGGCACACGCCTTCGCTGGCGGCCCGACGGCGCGGACCTGTGCTCCAGGCGCCGCTTAGTTGCGCTTCGGAGTAGGTGGGACTAGCTTATAGTCGATCAACACTCATTAAGCTATGAAGACACCACCGAACACCACGACCGGACAGCCGGAACCGTTCACCCCGGGGGTCACCAAAGGCATGGTGCGCCAGCACGCTTACGCCCTGTTTCGCGACAAACTGCCCGACCACCCGCTCACGCTCGAGGACTGGGTGCTGGCGGAGAAGGACCTGGTAGCGACCAGCGAGGCGGAGAATCTCCCAGCGCGCTAGGACCGTGCCTAGGCGCGCGGGGGCCGGCCGCTTCGGGCCCGACGCCGGTCACGTGGCGGAGGGGGGGGGCGGTGGTCGTGACCGCGCTTGGCGGACCGGGACCACCCTGGTAGGTTGGGCTGCGGCATGGCCAATCCATTCTTCCGCGTGGGCCCCCAGCGTGCCGCCCGGGTCCAGGACCTGTTCGC
>JAJXTA010000418.1 GCA_021784265.1 bacterium
CCATCGCCGGCCTCCAGCCCGTCGTCGCCCTCCTCCCCAACGTCCGGGCCACCGAACGCGCCCAAAAACACTTGGGCCTCGCCGGCATCCGCCTCAACCTGCTGGGCGGCGCTGCCCGGGATCACTCCCCCGCGTCGTTACTCGCCCCTCTCCTGGCCGCCGTCGCGGCCAGGCCCCGCGCCAACCCTGACCCGGAGCCCTCTCCGGCCCCAACACTTGCCAACCGCCCAAAACCAACCGCCCCGGCCCACAGCCCGCTTCTCCGCCGCCCTCTCGATTTCGCTCACCCCCATCCCTTACCGGCTCCGTTCCCGGCTCTTCCCGCTTCCATTCCCGGCTCTTCCCACCTTTTACCGGCTCTTACCGCCTCTTACCGCCTCTTACCGCCTCTGAGGCCATTCTTTGCTGCCACTCCCGCCTCTTCCCCCCCGCGCCGCGCTGCTGCATTTGGCGCACGGCGTCGCGCACGACTTCGTTTTCGTTCTGGTATCGCCCGGACCGCACCGGCTCCTCGACGTAGCGCCTGAGTTCAGCGGTCACGTTCACCTCGAGCGCTCCCGTAGCGCATCCAGGCACGAATAACCCGTGTGGCCATCATTCCAACGAGGACGCCTACGGTCTCACCTCGAGCCGGAACCCGTAGAAGGGGCTGTTGATCAAGGGCGGGAGGGTGAGCGAGGAGTTGGTGTTGGTGGCGACCAGCCAGGCGGAGGCGGCGGGCCAATCGACGAGGTTCGTGCTCAGGTGCGCGCGATACGCCCGCCCGGGGACGGAGGGCCAATCGAGCCGGACGGTCCGGTTGGGCTCGAGGGTGGGCGGCCAAAGGAAAAGGTACGAGGCGGCATTAGTCGGGTTGGTGCCGGCGATGAACTCGGCGTAGTCGCTGAAACCGTCGGCGTCGCTATCGAGGGTGGGGGGATGATTGGTGGCGACGGCGCCGAAGTACTGCACCTCCCAGGCGTCCGGGATCCCATTGTGGTTGGCATCGACGAAGGTGTATTGGGCCTGGAAGGTCAGTGTATTGGTGCCGGTGAGCGTGTTGGTCTGGGACGGGGGCGTGAGGTAGTAGGGGACAGGGTCGAAGGTCAGGGTGTAGGTCCCGGGCGGGGCGCTGGGGAAGGCCTGGGTCCAGCCGGCCCCGTCGAGCTGGGCCGGGCCGCGGAGGTGAAAGGCGGCCTCGGCCAGGTTGTTGCTCACGATAATCGTGCCCCGGATGAGGTTGGTGACCGTGACCGCGACATCGTCCACCAGCCAGCCGGGATGAACGTCCGTGCCGGTCGAGAAGAGGGCATAGGCCCACCCGAGGCGGACGACTTGTCCCAGGTAGGCGCTCAGGTCCACCGTGGCCTGTTCCCACCCGGTCGAGCTTTGGTCGTAAGACGTCAGCGGGATCCAGGCATTGCCGTTGTTCGTGCTGATGTACACCCCGCCCGTCTCGAGGAGGTCCGCGTCCGAGACCGGGATGAAGTTGTAATTGTGCCAGAAAGTGAGCGTGGCGACGTTGCCACCGGTCAGTTGGATCGCGGGGCTCACCAGCGAGCTGTCGGCGTAATCGTTGGCGTCACCCCGCAAGTTGGTGCCCCAGCAATGCGTGCCTGAGTGGGCGCTGGTGGCCAGTGAATTCTGCGGGGTGCCCAGTTGCCAATCGCCGCTGGTGAGCACCGAGTTGGTGGCGCCATCGGGCGTGGTGTTCACCACCGTCCAGTTGGTGGCGCCGTGCTCCATGTCATCCGTGAAGGGCGGCGCCAGCGGTTGCAGCGTGCGGAACGTGTAGTACTTGCCCTGGTTATCATCGAGGGTGGTGTTGCCGGCGGCGTCGCGGCTGACGACTTGGAAGTAATAGACCTGGTCCGGCTCCAGCCCGGCCAGGGTGACGGTGTGAGTCACGTCGAAGGTGGGATCGTACGCCGTCCGGTTGAGCGGGAAGGGGAAGGCAACGGCCTGGAATTGCACCAACGCGTCGGTGGGCTTGGAGGTGGTCCACTGGATGGTCGCGTCGGAATAGTCGGGGGTGGCGGTGACTTGGGAGATCGCAGGGGGCGTGGCGTCCACAGTGGCGGAGACCGCGAGCCCAGGCGGGGCGCTTGCCACCGGATATTGGACCTGCACCACGTCGCCGTCTCGCACGGCGATCTGGTTGGTGGCGGTGAGGTTGGTTATGCCCACCAGGAACAGGAAACCGCGGAATTGCCCGGGCCGATCGGTCTCGGCCAGGCTGACCGCCTCGCCCTGAGGGACGGCGGGGGTGACGACCGTGGCCGTGGCGTGCCCTTGACCGGCCAAGGCGGGATCACCCAGGTCCACCGTGAGGCGCGAGGGCAAGGTGCAAGCGGCGCGGTCCAGCTCGAGGGTGCCCGCGCCGCTGAGGCCCCCCGCCAGAAAACTCACGATCTGGCTGGTTAAGACGGCGCGGTTGTTGGGCGCCGGCCCGGTCAGCGGCACCGTATCCAACGGGAACGAGAGGTAAATCACGCGCCCGGCACTCGCCTGGCCGGGGGCGGGGAACCGCACGCCCGCCGCCACGCCTGAACTCGAGTCGAAGAAGATCGGGGCGGCGTTGGTCGCGGGCTGCACGGTGGCCGAGTTATCCGAGGGCACAATGATCAAGTCCGGATACGCGGAGTAATCCAAGTCCACCTGGACGCCGCTGCTGAGGGAGAGATTGGACGCCCCGGTGATGGAGGGGACCCCAACATCGGCGGTGTAGCTGTCCACGTGGAGTACATTCTGGCGGAAGTTATTGAACCCGGACTCATCCAGCCGGCTCATCAATTGCATCGACGACATGAACAAGCCCCCGCCGCCGTTGACATAATCGCGCATCGCCTCGAGGTCGGCGGCGGTCAGGACGTCCGCGAACTCCGGGGTTCGCCACATCACGACGCGGAAGGGCTGGAGCGCGGCCAGGTGCGGCGTGCGGCCTTCGGTGGGCACATCCCAGACCTGGTACGTGATCGCCGCGGCGTCCAGCGCGTCGGTGTAAGTGGTGACGGGGATATTGATCAGGCCGTTGGGGTCCTGGGACTCATCGACGATGAGGACGGTGGGCGTGGCTTGGGCGATGGCCTGGTAAAAAGCGCCGCCGTTATTGTTCGTCGCGGCGTTGCCAGCCGCGTCGGTGGAGATCACGAGGAAATAGTTGGTCTGGCCGAGCGGCAGCGAGCCCAGGTTGAGCTGGTGTTGGGTGTCCAGGGCGAGCGAGCCGACGGTCACCGTGAGGTTCGCGTTGGTGCCGTAGCGGACTTGGGCGGTGGCCGGTTCGTCGGTGGTCCAGGTGACGATGAGTTGGCCGAAGCGATTGGTCGTGCTGATACCGGTGATCGTGGGAGGGACCAGATCAACCACCGCGGCCGCAGTGCGCGTGCCGGCAGGAGCGGCATCCTGATAATCGGCCTCGATGTTGTCGCCGTCCTTAACCAACAACGCCCCTGGGGGCGGCGCCGGGCCGGTGGCGGTAGCCACGGCGCCTGTGAAGACGCCTCCCGGCCCAAACGCCTGGAGGGTGACGGCCTGGCCGGCCGGCTCGGACGTGCTCTTGACCGTGACGGGGACTGAGGCCTGCCCCGCCAAATCGAAGTCGATGAGCTTGAGGTGGATCAGGTCCGGAGCGGTGTAGGCGACGCGGTCGAGCACCAGGACGCCGACGCCGGGCAACGGCAGATCGCCGGAGATCACCAGCGCAAAATCTTGCCGGGGTGGGATGTTGGTTTGTTGATGAATGTCCTCGACAAGGTTGTCCGCGCGGACGCGGACGAGGTAGGTCCCCGGGGCGGGCTGTTGGAGCAAGACCGCCTCGACGTTGTTCAGGTGGTCCGCGGTCGGCGGGTTCGGGACGGACTCGCCCTGGGCGAATTGGTTGCCCCGGTAGAGCGTGCCGTCGGGGCCGACGACTTCGAGGTCCAGGTCGTTGACCAACGCTGGGATGGCCGCCGGGAACCCCGGCACATCAGTGTAGGCCAGGGTGATCTTGAGCGGCTGATCGGACCCGCCCACAACCACGGTTTGATCGAAGGTCTGGGTGTTGGTCAGGAGGGTGGTTTGGTCCACATAGAGGCATTGACGGGTGGCACCGATGAGGTTGGTCAGGTCCACCCGGCCCCAACCTTCATCGAAGTTGGGGACTAATTCGGCGCCGGGCTGGTTGGCATTGAGGTCGTCGGCCG
>JAJXTA010000419.1 GCA_021784265.1 bacterium
GGCGTTGATCATCATCGAATTGAGGTCGGCGATGGTCAGCACCTCCGTCCCGCTGTTAAAACCTCCCGACCCGGAGACCGCCTGCCCGTTGGAGACCGGGCGCGTCAGAATGGTGCAGTCATAGGGGGCCTGCACCTGGGTCATCTTCAGTTGTTCCTCGATCACGCCCAGGTCTTTCTCGGCGCGTTCCAGCGCGGTCTTGGCGAGATCATAGGCGGTCTTGGTGTCGTCGAAGGTCTCCTGCGAGACCAACTTGCTCTGGTAGAGTTCCGTCGAGCGCCGGTAGTTGCGTTGGGCCTGTTCCAACTGGAGCTTGGCCTGTTGCACCGTCGAGGCCACCGAGGCGCGCTGGTTTTGCAGCTCCTTGTCATCCAGGGCAAACAGGAGGTCGTCCTTCTTCACGATGTCGCCGATGTCCACCGGCAGCTTGGTGATCAACCCGTTAATCTGGGGGCGGACGGATACCTGTTCGACCGGGCCGATCTCTCCCGCCGCGTTCACGCTGAAGCTGATGTTGGTCGTGATGACCGGGCTGGTGGTCTCGCGCGCGGGGTCCCGGGCCAAGTCCTGCTTGGCCCGCCATTCCCGCCACTGGCCATAGCCCCAGTAACCGGCGCCGGCGAGCATCACCAAAATAAGCCATTTTTTCATTCAACAAATCTGGCCAGTCTAAAACCTTATGCGTTTGCTGGCAATGTTAGAGTCGAGGACAGGGCCCCCGGCCGTCGGACCGGGGGCCGGAAGTCACGAGCGTCCCACCCCGCGCTATTGAGCGCATGAGAATAGACGCTCCCGTGGCCGCGGGCATTCACCCGCCCGCCCCTCCGCTCCGGGCGGCGCGAGGGCTATGCCCAGCCCCTAAAACTTCCCCCCCCTCAACACCGCAGGTCGGTCCTCTGAGGCCATCCCTACCCCGCGAAGCCCGGGCGCTGTTCCCCCCGGGGACTTGGAGAAGGGTAGGCTCCTCGTCCCTGCGCCCCGTCTTGGGCTAGAACGGCACCAGTTCGCGCCGGCGGCGGGTGAACTGGCAGCTTTGGGTGTAGCCGACCCCGTGCGCTAATGCCACTGCCTCGGCGAAGTTCAACCCCACTTCCTCCGGGGCATGGGCGTCGGAGCCGAAGGTGATGGTCACGCCGAGCTGCCGGGCGGTCTCGAGGATGGGGCGGCTGGGATAGACTTCCCGGCAGTCCTTGCGCAGGCCGGCGGTGTTGAGCTCGATCGCCACCGCGTTGGTCGCCGCCGCCTCGAGGAAGCCGGTGAACAGACGGGCCGGGTCGCCGGGCGGGTAGAAGCAGAATTTCTTGCAGAGATCGGCGTGGCCAATGATGTCGAAAAGCCGGGACTGGGCGGCGCGCGTCAAGCGCTCCAGGTAGCGGGTCCAGACCGCCAGCGGGTCGTGGCCGCGCCACTGGTCGATTTTCTTGGGGTTATCGATATCCCAGTCGTCAGAAACGTAATGGACGGAGCCGATCAGGTAATCCCACGGGTGCCGGGCGGCGAGTTGGAGGATCCAATCTTCCTGCCCGGGCAGGTAGTCCACCTCCAAGGCGAGCTTGATGGTGAGCGCCGGATGCTCGGCCCGCGCCCGTTGGACCAGGCCGACGTATTCGTCCAGTTGGTCCAGCCGCATCCGCCAATCGTCGAAGTCGTCGCGCGGCATCGGGCTGTGATCGGAGAAGCCGATCTCGGTGAGGCCGCGCGCCAGCGCCTCAGCCGCGTACGCGGTCGGTTCGCCGACCGCGTGCCGGCACAGGGGCGTGTGCATGTGGTAATCAGCGGGCATAAGCGGGGGGCGAACGGCGCGGGCGTCGGGGTTTGGCGGCCCGCCGGGGGCCCGAAGCGCGATGCTTGGATTCGACGGTCTTGGGCCGGGGCTTGGGCACCAACACCAGCGGGCAGCCCTCGAACCCGAAGGCGCGGCGCAATTCCTCGGCCAAGTAGCGGGTGTAGGGGGGCGAAAAGAGGGCGTCGCGGTTGACGAAGAGCAAGAAGGTGGGCGGGGCTTGGCGCACTTGGGTGGCGTAGAAGAACTTCAACCGGTGCCCGGTGGCGCTGACCGGTTGGCGCCGCTCGATGGCCTCGTGCAGGGCGCGATTGAGCAGCGCCGTGGGCACGTGCTGGCGCAACTGGGCCGTCACGTACCGCACCGCCTCCAGCAACCGGTCCAAGTGGAAGCCCGACTGGGCGGAGGTGAAGATGACGGGGGCATGGTCAAGGAAGAAGAGCTGCCGCTGCACCCAGCTTCCGAAGTCGGCCAGGGTCTGCGGGGCCGGGCCCGCCGCCCCGCGGCGGGGATGGCGTGGGCGCTGCTGCCGGGCTTGGGCCAGCGCCTCGGTGGCTTCGTGCTCGACCAGGTCCCACTTGTTGACGACGACAATGCAGGCCTTGCGCGCCTCGAGGATCTTGCCGGCGATCTTCTTGTCTTGCTCGAAGATCCCCCCTTGGGCGTCCAGGACCAGCAGGGCCAAGTCGCAGCGCTCGATGGAGTCCTCCGCCCGTTTCACGCTGAAGAACTCGATGGAATTGGCCACCTGCCGCGGTTTGCGCTGCCCAGCCGTGTCGATCAGGATGTACTCTTGCCGGACGCCGTCGGTCTCGACCGCGAAGGGGACATCGACCGCGTCGCGGGTGGTGCCGGGGATCGCGCTGACGATGACCCGGGCGGAGCGGGTGAGGGCGTTGATCAGGGACGATTTGCCGACGTTGGGCCGGCCGACCACCGCCAGCTTGAGCGGCCCGGTGAGAGCGGGGGCATGGGTGGGCTCGGCGCCTGGGGGGGTGGCGGGGGCTTCCCCACCGGGCGGCGGGAGCTGGGGCAACCCGGCCAAGGCGCTCTCGATCAGCGTGTCCACCCCGCGTCCGTGGATGGCCGAGACCGGCAGAATCCGCTCGAACCCGAGGGCGGCGAAGTCCACCAATCCCTCCTCGGTTTCGGCGGTATCAGCCTTATTAGCGGCGACCAAGACGGGTTTGCCGGCCCGGTGCAACCGCTGGGCCACCTCCCGGTCCAGGGGCGCCAGACCTTCCCGCACGTCCACCACCAGCACGATAAGATCGGCCGCCTGGATGGCGAGGTCGGTCTGCTCGAGCGCCGCGCTCGCCAGGAGGTCCGGAGCGGTCTCGCCTGGGCGCAGGCCGATCCCGCCGGTGTCCAC
This sequence comes from bacterium, assembly GCA_021784265.1. Classification (GTDB taxonomy): domain Bacteria; phylum Verrucomicrobiota; class Verrucomicrobiia; order Limisphaerales; family J093; genus JAJXTA01. The sequence continues at coordinate 3,156 of JAJXTA010000419.1, forward strand.
CAGGGTGAAGGGCTGGCCCCGCCACTCCGCTTCGGCGCTGATGCGGTCCCGGGTGACCCCGGGCTGGTCGTGAACGATGGCAATACGTCGGCCGGCCAGCCGGTTGAACAGGGCCGACTTGCCGACATTGGGACGCCCGACGATGGCGATGAGACCAGGCACTCCGCCAGCATACCAAGGTGGGGACTGGGGGAAAGGCCAAACGACACTGGCGGCCTCCCATTGGCAGGAGGCGGGGTGGGCCGTGCGGGTACCGCGGGTCCGCCCCCCCAGCGGGCTCAGAGCCAGCGCACCAATTCTTCCAGTGAGGTGATGGTGTGCGGGGCCGGGGTTTGCGCCGCGCGTTGAATGCGGACGGCGGTCAAACCGGCGCGCGTGGCGCCGGCGATGTCTTCCTCCGGGTGATCGCCCACGTGCAGCACCGCCGCGGCGGGCAAGCCCAGCCCGGCCAACGCCTGGGCGAAGATGGCGGGATCGGGCTTGTGGACCCCCAGCTCGCCCGAGACAATGATCGGCTGGAAGTGGCGGGCCAACCCCAGGGCCTCGAGCAACGGCCGCAGCCGGTCATCCCAGTTCGAGATGACGGCGAGACGCAACCCGCGCGCTGCCAAGGCGGCCAACGCCGGGGCGACGTCGGGATAGACGCGCCAGGGCTCAGCCTGGGCGAAATGGCCGTAGAGTTGATGGAAGAAGACCGGGTTGGTGGCCAGGGGGCTCAACCCCGCAAACGTGCGGCCGACCAGATCGGCCCAGGCTCGCTGGGAATAATCGAAGCCCGCCCCGCGCTGGTTCCAGGCGGCGACAAAGCGGTGGGTGAGGGTGGCGGGGTCGAGTTGGCCGTCGCCGTGCCGGGCCGCGATTTGGGCATAGACATGGCCCACCGACGGCCACGGATCGATCAACGTCGAGCCAACGTCGAACGTAATGGCCCGGATGACGGGGCGCGACCTCATCCGGGCGCCGCCGCCTCCCGGCAGGGCATGGCTCGAGCCGAGGTCACGCTCGC
>JAJXTA010000001.1 GCA_021784265.1 bacterium
GTCCGGGCGGGGGGCCGCCTCGACAGCGGCCGCCTCAGACGGTCGAGTCGGTTAAGACGGCTTGCGCCCAAATGAACAAGTTCGGCGCCATCGTGAAGAAGTTCGGGATGAAGATCCTCATCCACAACCACACCGGCGAGTTCGAGCTCCTGGCGGACGGCAAGACCACCCAATACGAGGTCTTTCTGGCGGAGACCGACCCCGAGTTGGTGGCGATGCAACTGGATATCGGGTGGGCCTATATCGCCGGGCAGGACGCCATCGCGATGTTCAAGAAGAACCCGGGCCGCTACGAGCTGTGGCACGTCAAGGACGCCAAGTTCAAGGAGCTCGACCCCAAGCTGACGCCGAATCAGCGCATGCGCGCGGGCAAGATTGTCGTGTTGGGCCAGGGCGATATCGACTACCGCGCCGTGTTCGCCCAGGCCGGCGTCGCCGGCCTGAAGCACTTCGTCATCGAGCAAGACACCGCCGGTCACGATGGGCGGGATGCCCTCGACGATTGCCGGATCGCCTACCAGAACCTCCGCACGGTCCTCGCCTGATACGCGGCCCGCTGGCTGACTCCGGGGCCGCCGGTACCTTCCCACCGTCGGCCAGGTTGATAGTGGCATCGACGGCGGCGCTGGGCTCGGCAACCGCGAGAGCGCGGAGGCTCGCCGCCGGGGCGTACCCGCGTGTCAGGGCACCGGCTTCTTCCAGATCGGCACCACCCGTTTGAGTTCTTCGATCAACCACTGGCAGGCGGCGAAGGCTTCGCCCCGGTGGGGCGCCACAACCTCCAGCCACAGCGACACCTCGCCCGCCTTCACCAAGCCCACCCGGTGGACGAGCCGCACCGATTCCACGGGCCAGCGGCGCTCCACTTCGTCGCACAGTTTATGAAGCTGGTGTTCGGCCATCCGGGCGAAGGCCTCGTACGCCAAGCCTTGAATCGGCTGATCGGCCTCCGTGCCGCGCACGACCCCCACGAACGAGACGGCGGCCCCAGCCGCGCGGGACAAGCGTCGGCCCTGAACCAAGGCCGCCTCGGGAATCGGCTCGGGGGTGATAAGCAGGTGACGTGTCACGGACAAACCCTGGCGGTGGGCGAGCGCCGTCACCCGCCCTGGACGGGCGGAAACAGACTCACCTCGTCACCCTCGCGCAGGACGTAAGCCGGGGGCTGATACTCCAGGCCCACGGCCCAGAGCGTGGCCCCACCCCAGCCGGCCAGCGGCGCAAAACGCCGGTCCAAACGGGCCCGCAGCTCGGCCAGGGTGCTTCCCCCCGGCAGCTCCTCCACCACCTGGGCGCACCCGGTCAGGTCCCGCAGATAAGAATAGAAATGGACGTTGACCCGCATCACTCCGGGGCGGCCAGCGGGGGCTCAGATGTGTTTGGAATCGCCCTCGTCCTTGGCGACGTAGCCCGAGTCCTGCCGCTGGAAGTTGACCTGGTTCTTCTTCACGTAGGCGGCAAACACCTCGTCGGCGCTCATCCCCAAGACCTGGGCGGTGCTGATCAGGAAATGGAAGAGGTCCACGACCTCGACGCGGGCATTCTGAGCGTCGAAACGCTGGTACTTGGCCCACCACTTCCACGGCACGCTGTCGGTCAATTCAGCGATCTCCTGGGTCATTGCCCGACAGTAGTTGAGGACCCATTGGGTCTTCTCGGCCTCCGTCATGTTTTCCGTGCGAACGCCGATGCGTTCATTGAGGGCCTTCTGCATGCGGAACAACTCGCGCAACTGGTCCGGTTCTACCATGAGGCGAGGATTCCGGGCGGGCGGGGCCGAGGCAAGCCCGAATGCGGGCGGCGGCGCGTCAGCGCAGGTCCAGGCGTTCGAACACAGCCACCTTGAACCAGTCCAGCAGCGTGAAATACGCCAGCCCCACGCCCGCCACCCCCAGCAACAGGGCCGGAGCGATTGCGGGCATGAGGACCCCGACCGTCGCGAGCAACGCCGTCACCCCCAGCCCGATCACCGAGCTGAGCACCAGAAAGCGGCTCGGGCACGAGCGCCAGAAATGCCCGCGCTCGCGCAGGAGATACACCCCCGCCTGCGAGCTGAGGATCAGGCTGGCAAACATCAGCGTTTGGAGATGGCGCATGTCCAAGCCGAGGCGGTCGTGGGCATAAACGAAGACGCCGAGGGAAAACACCAGCTTCCCCACGGCCAGGCCGACGGCGGCCAGGAGGATGCCGCGAGTATTCCACCGGTTCGGCCGCGGGGAACAGGCCATCCGGTCCGTGGCGATGGACATCGTCAGAAAGTCGTTCAGGAAAAGGATGAGCACCATTAACAGCGGCGTGAGGGGCTTATGGCCGGTCAACAGGAAGCCGATGACCAGCAACGCCATCATCTCGATCTTCTTGACCAGCATGTTCAGGGTGTACGTGATGATGCGCTGGAACACCCGGCGGCTCGTCGCGATGGCCGGCGCCACATCGCCCAGGCCGGGCTGGGTGAGCACCAAGGCGGCGGCCGCTTTGGCCACATCGGTCGCGTTGGCCATCGCCACCCCCGCCTCCGCTTGGCGAAGGGCCGGGGCGTCGTTGACCCCGTCCCCGCACATGCCCACCACCTCCCCCCGACGCTGGAAGGCGCGGACGAGTTTGAATTTATCCTCGGGGAACACGCCGGCGAAGACGCCGCAATCCAGCGCCGCGCCGGTGACCTCGCCGTGCACTTGGGCCGGGGGACAGACCCCGCCGGTGATGCCCACCTGCTGGGCCACACTCCGCGCGGTAAGGGGGTTGTCGCCGGTGACCATGACGGTGCGCACGCCCGCGGCGCGGAGGGTCGCGACGACCGCCTGGGAATCGTCCCGGACCGCGTCGGCCAGGCCGACCAACCCCAGCAGCCGGAGCTGGTCCTCTTCGCCCGTGGCCACCGCCACCACCCGCTGCCCGCCCGCCACCAAGGTCGCCATGCCCGGTTCCCACGCGCTGGCCGGCGCGGGGGTGAGCCCAGCGATGACGGCCGGGGCCCCTTTCAGATACCGATGCGCTCCGGCCCCCTCGCGGTAGATGGCTTCGGCCCGCTTGGTCGCGGGATCAAACGGCTTGAAACCCACTCGTTCGTACTCCTCCAGCCGGCAGCCGCGCGCGCGGGCGGCCTTCACAATTGCCCCATCCACCGGGTCCAAACCCGCCGGGTCGCTCGCCAGGGCCGCGGCGCGCACCACCTCCGTTTCGCTGGTGCCCGCCAGCGGCCAGACGGCGGTGACGGTCGCCTCGTTCCGCGTCAAGGTCCCGGTTTTGTCGCTGCACAGGACGGTCATGGCCGCGATGTCATGCAACGCGCTCAGCCGGGTGACCAACACCCCGCGGCGCGACAGTTCGACCGAACCCAAGGCGGCCGCCAGCGTGAAGGTCGCCGGCAGGGCGACCGGGATCGAGGCCAGGAGAATGGTCAGGAGCAGCGGCAGGATATAACCCAGACTCATCCCCGCCTGATGCGCGTACCCAGCCACGATGACCACCATCCCGGCATTCACCACGAACAGATTCCGCACCACGCCCACGATTTCCCGCTCCTGGCGGTTGGCGGCCCCGGCGGTGCGGACCAACTCGGCGGCCTTGCCGAAGAACGTCCGCGTGCCCGTGCCCGTGACCTCTCCCGTGGCCTCCCCGCCGCGGAGCATGGCGCCGGCGTAGGCGGTTTTACCTGGCTCGAGCGCGACGGCGGCCGACTCTCCCGTCAGGGCGGATTGATCGGCCAACAGCGTCCCCTCGAACAGGCGAACATCCGCCGGGACGATGCCCCCCTGCCGCAGGTGGACAACGTCCCCGGGGACCAAGGCCTCGGCGGGCAGGGTGGTCCAAGTCCCATCGCGCCGGACGCGGGCCTCGACGTGGAGCTGCTGGCGCAGCAGGGCCAGGGCCTTCTGCGCCCGACCCTCCTGGAGATAGCTCAGCACGGCGTTAACCACCAGCAGCCCGGCGATGACCGCCGCCTCGACCCGTTCGCCCAGAAAGAGCTGGAGGATAATCGTCGCCTCGAGCAGCCACGGAATGGGCGCCCAAAACCGGCCGACGAAGGCGCGCCACGGATGCGCCCGCGTCTCCTCCACGCTGTTGGGCCCGAACTGTTGGAGCCGTCCCCGCGCCTCGGCGCTCGTCAGGCCCGAGGGGAGGGCCTGGGTCCGCGGGGGAGTGACGGGTGCCGGTGCCTGCATGGGGCAAGACTAGCGCCCCCCCCGAGAGGCGGCAACCGCGAAGCCTACCCACGCCCGCTCAGGTGAGCACGGCCAAGGCCAACACCGAGCAGACCGCCGCCATCAGACCCAATCCCAAGAGAAACGTCAGGTCGGCCGCCTTGCGCAAGCGGCGGCGCTGGACGACCCCCGCAGCCCGGAACGAGATGAAGGCCAACACGCAAGTGATCAAAAAGAAGATCGCATCCAGGGCCAAGAGCCCATCGCCCGCGCTCTTGACCCGATTAAAGCTGTGGACCACCCGCAAGAGGCCGATCCCGGTCAGGCACACCCCAATCAACCCCGCCGAGACCGAGAAAATGGCCAACATCAGTTCGTATTCTCGTTGTTCGTTGTCTGGCTCCGCCGCCATGCGGGGGGAGGGTACTGGGCCGGGGCGCAGACTCAACTGCTTTCGCTCGGCGCGCCGGGCAGCGCCAGAGCGCCACATTGGACATTGCCCGCCCGGGGGCGTTGGCGTTACAAGAGGGGTATGTTGCCTGAACTCCTGAGCCGTGGCGGGGCGATGATCTGGCTGTTGCTGCTGGCCGGCGCGGTCGCCGTGGCGGTGTTTGTGGAACGGTTGTTGCATTACCATCGCGAACAGATCAACTCGCTGGATTTCCTCAACGGGGTGCGCAACGTGCTCAAGCGCGACAACGTGGTCGAAGCGATTTCGATCTGCGAGGCCACCCCCGGGCCGGTGGCCCGGCTGGTCAAAACCGCCATTTTGAGCCGGGACCGCGGGCGGGAAGGAGTGCGTGAGGCGCTCGAGGAAGCGGGCCTGGTCGAGGTGCCCCGCTTGGAGGAGCGGCTGAACCTGCTGGCCACCATCGCGCAGATCGCCCCAATTATGGGCCTGCTGGGAACTGTGCTCGGGTTTATCGAGGTCTTTCGCGTCTTGCAGCAGCAGGGGGTCTCGGCGCCCGCCAACGAGCTGGCCGGCGGCATTTGGCAGGCCCTGGTCTGCACCGGCGCCGGGCTGGCGTTGGCCATCCCCTGCTACGCTGGTTACAATTACCTCGTGAGCCGGGTCAACACCATCGTCCTGGACATGGAAAAGGCCTCGACCGAAATCCTGAATCTGTTGACCGAGGCCGGGTCGTAGCCACCCCATGAAATACCCCCGCAACCTGAAAGTCTTCACCGGGCAAATGGAGGTCGCGCCGTTTGCGGGGGTGTTCTTCTTGCTGGTGCTGTTTGTGGTCTTGGAATCGGCGCTCGCCCCGCCCCCCGGGGTCCACCTCCGGCTCCCGGTCGGTCTGGGTGACGGCTCGCCGGGCACGGCCGGGCCAACCCTGGTGGTCACCATTGACCGCGATGAACAGCTTTACTTCGAGCAACAGAACCTCACGGCGGCGGCGTTGCGCGCCCGGCTGGCCGAGAAGGCCCGCGCCGCCCGGGAAGCCCCGGCCTTGTTGGTCGAGGCGGACAAATCGGTCGCCTGGGACGCCATCGTGCAGTTAACCACCCTGGCCCGGGCGGCGGGGATCCGCGAGGTCACCTTCGCGACCCGCCCGCCGCTCTTCGCTCCACCGGCCCGGCCCGGGCTATGAAGGGGCGGACCCAACCGCCGCCGGGCTGGAGCTGGCGACGCTGGTGGTTAACGATCAGCGGGGTGTTAGCGGGCCAAGTGCTGCTCGTCGTGCTCCTCTCGGCGCATCCCCTCCCTCGACCGCTGGCACGCCCGGCGCCCGACCGCTACCGCATTCTGACCGATCCCCAGGCCCCCCAGCATTTGGGTGAACTCCCCTGGATTGGAGACCCGGCGGAATTCGCCCTCGCCAGCCGCCACGGATTCTCCGGCCCGATTTGGCGGCTGGTTCCCCAGTTTGCCCATCAGACCATCGAGTGGTCCGAGCCGCCCCAGTGGCTGGGACTGGAGGTGGCCCGGCTGGGGGTGGTGTCCGCGCCGGGGGCCGAGACCGGTCCAGCCGCGGAGAACCCAATCGCCGAACGGCCGGCCCCGGTACCCGGCCCTTGGCCGGAGGTCACCGGCATCGCGCCACCGAGCTCGACCCTGCGCCTGGAGGGCGAACTGGCCGCGCGGCGGCTGCTCAAGCCGCTAGAGCTGCCGGAGTGGACGGTGAACCGGGCGCTGCAATCCACGGCGGTGCAGGTGATCGTGGACGCCCGCGGCGCGGTGCTGTCGGCGGTGCTCTTGCCCGGCGGCAGCGGGGCGCCGGAGACGGACCAACGCGCGCTCGAGTTGGCGCGCCACGCCGCCTTCAACCCCGTCCCCGGCCCGCCGCTCACCTGGGGCCGGCTCCGCTTCGAATGGCAACTGCAGGGGCCGACCTCGACCAACCCTCCCCCCAAGGAGGCCGCCCCATGACCGTCGCCGGCCTCTTGTTCTGCTACGTGTTTTCTGTGCTTGCCGGCCTTTCCGCCCTCGCCATATATTCCGAGCTCCGACGCCGGAGCTTTGGACCCACTCCGACGGAGGACCACATTTTTCGTTGTGAAAAGTGCGGCTACGTCTATACAGACGATCCCGATGTGGACCGCTCACGCTGTCCGCAGTGCGGGGCGACGAACGGTGTGTTCACCTTCTAATCGCAGGGTGGGTCCAGGGACCGCCCACGGCCCGGTGCGGGCGGCGTCCCGGCAACCGGCAACCTTCAACCAGTATCTATTGCTTTATGGGAATGTGGATCGGTCGCAATCGCAAAGCGCGCGTTACCTACGGGTTCGACGAAATCGCGTTGGTGCCTGGTGACATCACCATCAACCCAGCGGAGGTCGATACCAGCTTTCTCATTCCGCGCAAAGAAGGGGAGAGTATCCGCTTGCAGATCCCCATCCTCGCCAGCGCGATGGACGGGGTCACCGACGTGCGCTTTTGTGTCGAGATGGGCCAGTTGGGCGGCTTGGGGGTGATCAACTTGGAAGGCATCCAGACCCGCTACGAGAATCCGACGGAGCCGCTCCGGGCGATTGTCAAGGCGGGCAAAGAAGAGGTCACCACGCTCATCCAGCGGATTTACCAGGAGCCGATCAAGGAGGAACTGATCAGCCGGCGGGTTCAGGAGCTCAAACGGGGTGGGGTGCTCGCCGCGGTCAGCTCCATCCCCCAAAAAGCCGAACGGTTCGCCGCGCTCGCGCAGGAAGCTGGGGCGGACCTCTTCGTGGTCCAATCCACCGTCTCGACCGTCCAGCATCTCTCGACGGAGTACAAGTCGCTGGACCTTCAGGCGTTCACAAAGAGCTTGCGCATCCCGGTGATCGTGGGCAACGCGGTGACCTACAAAGTGACCCTCGGGCTGATGGAGTGCGGCGTCGCTGGGGTGCTGATTGGGGTCGGGCCGGGCGCGGCCTGCACCAGTCGGGGGGTCTTGGGGCTGGGCGTGCCCCAGGTCACGGCCACTGTCGATTGCGCCGCCGCCCGCGACTATTACCATAAGCAGACCGGGCGCTATGTCCCCATCATCACCGACGGCGGGATGAGCAAGGGCGGGGATGTGTGCAAGGCCCTGGCCTGCGGGGCTGATGCGGTGATGGTGGGCAGTGCTTTCGCGCGCGCTGAGGAAGCCCCCGGCCATGGCACCCACTGGGGCATGGCCACGCCCCACGCCAACCTGCCGCGGGGCACTCGCATCAAGGTCGGCATCAGCGGGAGCCTGCGGCAAATCCTGTTCGGTCCGGCGACCGCGGACGACGGTTCCCAAAACCTGGTGGGGGCGATCACCACCTGCATGGGCAACGTCGGCGCCGCCACCATCCGCCAGTTCCAAGAGACGGAGATCATCATCGCCCCAAGTATCAAGACGGAGGGCAAGCTGTTCCAGACGGTCCAGAGCGTGGGCATGGGGGCCCAGTGACCCGTACCGGCCAATCATGACCCTCGGACGCGGGTGGCCTCGGCAGCACGGCTGGCTCTTGCTGGCCGGGGGGCTGCTCCTGGCGGGGCGGGGCATGCCAGCGGAGCTGGGTGAACCCGCGCCCCCGCTCCTGGCCGCCCAATGGCTCAAGGGCGGTCCCTTGGACTTGGGGGCCGGGCGCGGCAACACCGTCTATGTGATCGGGTTCTGGGCCGCCTCGAGCCCGCTCTGTCGGCCCAGCATTACGCACTTGGCCGAGCTCCAGGCGACCTACCCCCAAGGCGGTTTGGCCTGCGTCGGGATCACCGAAGAACCGCCGGCCCAAGTCCAGCCGCTGATCGAGCCACTGGGGACGAACCTCAACTACGCCGTGGCGGTGGACGATCACCACCAGACCGCCAAAGCATATCTGGGCGGCTTCGGCGTGATCGGCCTCCCCCACGCCTTCGTCGTGGACAAGACAGGGGCCGTCGTCTGGCACGGGCACCCGATGCTGGGTTTGGACGACATCGTGGCCCAGGTGGTGGCGGGCAAGCTCGACCGCGGCGCCGCGCGCAAATCGGCGCGCGCCGGGACGTTGGCTCAACAGTACCTCCGCTTGGTTCGCACCGGCGACGCGGGACCGGCGGCCGCACAATTGGGGAGCGACGTCGTGCGCGACGGCACCAACAACACCCCTTTGCTCAATGAGTTCGCCTGGGCCATCCTGACCGATACCCATATCACCAACCGCGACCTGCCCTTGGCGTTGCGCGCCGCCCAAGCCGCCCGCGACGTTACCGGCGGGCGTGAGCCGGCGATCCTTGATACCTACGCCCGGGCGCTCTTCGACTCCGGCAGAATCCCCGAGGCGATCGCGGCTCAGGAAGGGGCGGTGAAGGCCTGTAACGATCCCCGGGTCCGCGCCCAGCTCGAGGCGACCCTCCGCCACTATCGCGAACGGCTTCCGGCCAAGTAGGGCCCGAGTCCCCTGGGAGCAAACCGGCGCCGCGGCGGTCGGCAAGCTGGATGGCGGACTGCCGGGATCTCTCCGAGAGGCTGGGGCAAGTCCAGGTTCTACGGCGGGACGGAGCCTGGCGGCTGCTGCATCTGCCGCACCAGGCCGCGTGTCGATTTGCCCGGCACCAACGGCAACAAAACGATCCGCCCCCCGGCCCCTTCGACGGCCCGCCGTTCTTCCTGATTGAGCGTGGCCAGGGTGTAGTCGCCGCCTTTGACGTAGATGTCCGGGCCGGCCAAGGTCAGAAACCGCGTGGCTGTCACCTCGGGAAACACCGTGACCGCGGCGACCGCTTCTAACGCCGCCACGAGCGCCGCCCGATCGGCTTCGCCGTTGAGCGGACGGCCTGGGCCTTTGAGGGCCTGCACCGCGGCATCCCCGTTGACCCCGACCAGCAAGCCGTCGCCCAGCCGACGGGCGGCCTCCAGGTAGGTGGCATGGCCCAGGTGCAGCAGGTCGAAACACCCGTTGGTGACGACCAACCGCTGGCCCCGCGCCCGCCACCCGGCCCGCCAGTCGGCCAAGTGCGCGAGAGGAATGACTTTTGACCGAAAATCCATGGTCCGGCCTCAAAGGCTCTGATACCGGCGGCGGGGGCCAAAAGTCAAGGCCCAGGCTTGTAATCCTGGCAAAAACTTCTAGAGTGAGGTCATGAAGAACGATGTGGTGCCGGTTGAGATTCGCGGGATACTGCCGGCGAACAGCGGCTGCGCGATCTTTGTCGGCAACGAGCAAAAGGTCTTCGTGATCCAGGTGGAAGCGAACATGGGGGCGGTGATCGGGATGTTCTTGCGCGACACCCCCAAGGAGCGGCCCTTGACCCACGACCTTGTCCGCAGCGTTTTTCAAGCCTTCGGCATCACGGTGGAGCGGGCGGTCATCACGGAGCTGAAGAACTCGACCTACTATGCCCGGCTGATTCTGCAGCAACAAAACGAACTCGGACGCAAGATCGTCGAGCTGGACGCCCGGCCCAGCGATTGTCTGGCGCTGGCGGCGGCGCAGAAGCGGCCGGTCTTCGTGGCGGCGCGGCTCTTCGACCAAGTCGAAGACATGTCCGAGCTCTTAGCCAAGATCAACGAAGGTGGCGGTGAGTCCGAAACCCCGGGTCAATAGCTGTCGGGTGGTGGAGGGTTCTTCGGCCGCCGCTTTCGCGCTGCCCCGCACCCGGCAGCGGGCTTGGCGCCCGCCGGGAGCGGGGGCGTGGTGCGACTGCAGCCGGCGCTGGGCCAGGTAGCCTGCCGCAAGCCGCTTGCCTCCTCATGCCCACTGCCGCACCCTCCCCCGCCGTTTGCCCTCCGGTCCTGGTGAGCGGTGACGACGAGTTCGCGGTCAAAGAACGGGCCCGGCGCCTCTACCACCAGTGGTGCGCCGATTTCGGTGGTCTGGACAATGAGATCATCGACGCCACCGCCGCCAATGCCGGCGAGGCCCTCCGCGCACTGGCCCGCTTGCGGGAGGCGCTGCAAACCCTCCCGCTGTTTGGCGCCGGCAAGGTGGTCTGGTTCCAGAACTGCAACTTCCTGGGGGAGGAACGGGCCGCCGCCACCCAGGCGGTCGGGGAATCGCTCAACGATCTGGCGCGGGAGCTCAAAGCAACACGCTGGGATCGGTTGCGGCTCCTGATCAGCGCGGGCAAGGTGGACAAACGCAAGACCTTCGCCAAGGCCTTCGAGAAGCTGGGCACTCTGGAGGTGCTGGCAGGGCTGTCGGGCGAGGACAAGGACTGGGCGGGGCGGGCCGAGGCTTTCGTCATCGATCGCTTGCAGCCCCACGGCAAGGAGATCGCCCCGGGCGCCCTGCGCGAGCTGGTGGCGGGGGTCGGCCCTCAGCTCGCCCAGTTGGCGAACGAAGTCGAGAAGCTGGCCCTCTACGTGGGTGACCGGTGCCGCATCGTGGCCGAGGACGTCGCCGCCGTGGCGGTCCGCTATAAGCAGGCTCGAGCCTTTGCCCTGGGTGATGCCTTGGGCGATCGCCACCTGGCACGGGCCCTCCGCGCGCTCGACGAGGAACTCTGGGCGGCCAAACAGGAACGCGACCGCAGCGCCATCGGCCTGCTCTACGGGCTTATCGCCAAGGTCCGCGTCCTGTTGTTTCTCAAGGAAGCCCGCCGGCTCGGCTGGCTCAAACCCACCGCCGATTACGGGCGGTTCCGGGCGCAACTCGAGCGAGTCCCCACCGACGCTCTGCCCCAGGACAAACGCTTTAATCCCCTGGCGCAGAATCCATACGTCCTCTTCAAAGCCCTGCCCCAGACGGAGCAGTACAGCGCCGAGGAGTTGGTCGCGGCCATGCAAACGCTCCTGACGTGCAACCAGAGACTGGTCGCCAGCAAACTGGACGAGGCGCTCGTCTTGCAACAAGGCCTCGTGCAAATCATCGGCCATCCCACCGCCCCGCGGCCGGCTGCTTGACGCCGCGCGGCTCCCGCAGCATGTTTCCGCGTCGGTAATAGCACCAAACTCAAATGGCCGAACCGTCCGCTACCATGATGGTTGCCGTGGGTGATTCGCTCGCCTGTCTGAAGCTGGCGGGGCGGGCGAGCTTGAACTCGAGTGTCGATTTCAAGACCTTCGTCAACGAGTTGCTCGCCCGTGGCTATCGTCAGTTCGTCCTGGACCTGACCGATTGCCTGGCGATGGACAGCACCTTTCTGGGGGTGTTGGCGGGCTTCGCCCAACGCTTGGCGCAGGACACCACCCAACCCCGGCGGCTGGACCTCATCAACGCCAGCCCGCGCATCACCGACTTCCTTGAGAACCTAGGTGCGCTCCCCCTCTTCACGCTGCGCCAGTGCCCGGGCGGCTTGAACGGGAAATACCAGCCGGTGCCAGGGCGTGATCCGACCAAGGCCGAACTCTCTCAGGTGTGTCTGGAGGCCCACCGGATCCTCATGGAGCTTAGCCCCGCCAATGTCCCCAAGTTCAAGGACATCACCCGTTTCTTGGCCGAGGACCTGAAGAAGGCGGGTGAGGAGCCGGGCGGGGCGCACTAATCAACGGATAGGCTGGCGGGGGACCGGCGCCGAGGCGGACCACGAAACCCGGTGATCCGCCACCGTCGAGCGCAAGGGTGGGACGGCCTCCTTCGGTTACCTGCCTGATCCGCCTGCCGGCGAGTCGGCTGCCCCCAAGACCCAACCGGCTTACAGGACCCGGGCCTAAATGAACCACACGCATTGCCTCGAGGATCGGCTCTCAGGAACGGCGCGTTGGCACCGACACTGCCCGCCGGTTCCCCTCCACCGATAGGGGCCTCTTCCCGGCGGCCGCGCGGCCCGCCAGCGTGAGTTATTGCCGCCGCCGCATGAAGCGCACGCTCGTCAGGCCAAAGGGCAGGGCCATCAGGGCGCCAGCGACCAACGTGGCTGGTTCAGGCACCAGCACCTCCTGGTACGGCATGCCCGCGTAGTTGGGCGGGGCGAAAGGCTGAAGCAGCTTACCCGTGGGGTTGCCACTGATATTCCCCAATTGGGCGAGGTAGTTGTTCGCCGCCGTAATGGCACTGGCGGTGGCGCCAGAATAGGACCCGGTGAGGGAGAAGTGGCGTCCGGCGCCGCTGGCGCCTCCGGTGGTGACATCCAGACCGCCGCCATAGCCGGTGTCGTATAACGACTCCCAAATGGCCAACTGCAAGCCCGCCCGCTCGGCCGTGGTGCCGGCGATCTGCTGCCCGGAAGGCAGCCCGATCCCCAGACTGAAGGCGTTGTAGAGCTTGGCCGCGTTCTGGATCGCCTGGCCGGCGTCCGAGGCGCTATAGCCCCATTTGGGCTTCAGGCCGTCCAGCCCGGCAAAGTCCAGCACGTTGAACTGGTAGGTCCACCCCGCCACCAGCCCGCCGCCGACATCCAGGCAGTAAGTGCTCAAGGTCTGGGGCAACAGCGCGTTGTTGTTGGCCGGGTTTTGCACCAGCGTCAGCGGACCGGCATAGGCCGCTTCGGAGCTGGTGCCAGCCGCGACTCGGTCATAGTACTGGACCGAGAAGGGCAGCATCGAGCCTCGAGTGTCCACGATCCGGTAATCCACCGAGGCGTTCAGAGTGAGGGTGGCCGCGACCGTAGCCGGGAGCAACAGGGTCCGCCAAATCATGTCAGTGTGTTTCATAGCTTGTCCCTTTCTAACCGTTACGCGCTACTTGTAGCGCGAAACGGCCCGCGGCGTCTGCCCGTTTTTGGGACATTCTTGATCAGTTTTGGGACACCCGGGAGGCGACGGGATTTCCGGCTTTCCCGGTGCCCGCGCTGAGTTGAGGCCCCCGATTCCCCCTTCTAAAGGCAGCTTCGCCCGCGCCCCCAGGCAACGAGGCCGGTTTGGCCCGAGGCCGGCGGGGAAAAGTGCTTGTCACCTTTCACGTCCTCTCGGTAGGTTGAGCGGCCATGAACGTTGAGTTTTACGGCCATGTGCGCCAATACCACAATCTCAAGGCGGAGATCGATGCCAACCTGCACGCGGTGCTCGAGAGCGGGCAGTACGTCATGGGGCCGATGCTCAAGCGGTTCGAGGGGGAGCTGGCGGCGTATCACGGCACCAAATACGCGGTGGGAGTGGGCAACGGCACCGATGCCATCTGGTTGGCGCTGATGGCGTTAGGGATTGGTCCGGGCGACGAGTGCATCACCACCACGAACACCTTCTTCGCCACCGCCGAGGCGATCTGGATCGCCGGCGCCACGGCGGTGTTCGTCGATAGCGATCCGCGGACCCATTGCATTGACCCGGCCAAAATCGAGGCCGCCATCACCCCGAAGACCAAAGCCCTCATTCCTGTCCATCTCTACGGCCAGTGCGCCGATATGCGGGCCATCCGCCACCTCGCCGACCGCCACAAGCTGGTCGTGATCGAGGACAACGCCCAGGGGATCGGGGCCCGAGGCGATACCTTCCGCATCGGAGAGCTGAGCGATGCCACCACCATCAGTTTCATCATCCAAAAAAACCTCGGCACCTTTGGCGACGGGGGGGCGGTGGTGACCAATAACGCCCAACTGGACGCCCAGGTGCGCAAGCTGCGCAACCACGGGTCGGACAAGCGTTCCTGCCACAGCTACGGCTTCAACAGCCGGCTGGACGACCTGCACGCCGGCATCCTCTCGGCCAAACTCAAGCACATTGACGCCGGCAACGACCAGCGGCGGACCTGGGCGGCCCGCTACGACGCCGGATTGCGCGGGGTCCAGCACCTGACTCTCCCGCACGCCCGCCCCGGCTACCGGCATATCTACCACCTCTACGTCATCGAGACCCACCAGCCGGCGCAACGCGACGTCCTGCTCCAGTTCCTCCAGGACCAGGGCATCGACGCCAAGTGCCATTACCCGATCGCCATCCACCAGCAGGCCGGCTATCCCTGGGGCAAAGCGGCCCGGATCGCCGGCCCCATCCCGAACTCCGAACGCAACGCCGCCACCTGCGTCTCGCTGCCGATGTTCCCCGAACTGACCGCCGCCGAGGTGGATTACGTGATCGCGAAGGTGCGGGAGTGGGACCAGCAGGCCGGCTGAGACAGCAAACGAGGGCTCAGCCCAGCGCTCGCCCCGCGGGCCTTGCGCGGGGCGGCTCAACCACGCGGGCCCCCGAACCACGATTTCATCGACATGAGCACCCCTTACCGAGTCCTGGTGGTGGGCCTGGGCAAACGCGGTCTGCACCACGCCGCCGCCTTTCACGCCAACCCCCGCTTCACCGTTGCCGGCATTTGTGACATCGACGCCACCCGCCTGAGCGCCGCCGCGGCGAAACTGGGCCAGCCGCAACACGACACCGACGCGGCCCGCTTGGCCCGGGCCGTGCGGCCCGACATCTTCTGCTTTTGCACCCTCCCGAGCCTGCGGACCGACCTGATCCGCCTGGGGATTGAAAGCGGGGCCCGGCTGATCGCCTTCGAGAAGCCGGTGGCCCTCAGCAGCGCCGAGGGCATGGTGGTGAAGAGTCTGCTGGAGCGCGCCGGAACGAAGGCGGTGGTGAGCCACCAACACCGTTACGGCGTCCACTACCGGAAGGTGCGGGAGCTCATCGCCAGCGGCGCCCTGGGCCGCGTCCACACCGTTTATGGCACCGCCAGCGGCTGGATGACGCACATGCTCTCGCATCTGATCGACTACATGCGTTGGTATAATGACGAGGCGCCCGCCGCCTGGGTCATGGCCCAGGCCGCCGGCCGCGGCAAGCTCGCCGACCTCCATCCCTCCCCCGATTACCTCGGGGGCTTCATCCAGTTTGCCAACGGCGTGCGGGGCGTGGTCGAGTGCGGGGCCGGCGCCCCCGACGTGCCGGAAGTGGGCTACTGGTGGCGGAAGTGCCGCATCGGCGCCCAAGGAACCGACGGCTTTGCCGAGGTCCTCACCGGCGGCGGCTGGCGGGCGGTGACCAAGCAGGGCGTCAGCGGGGGCGAGGGCTGTATGAACTACGACCTCGACATGCCCCCGTACATCGACCAGATGGCCGACTGGCTGGACGACGACCGCAAGGTCCACCCCTGCAACTTCGCCGCCGCCCATGCCGGTTTCGAGATCATGATGGCCCTCTGCCGTTCCGTGGTCGAAGGGGGCCAGGTCGCCCTCCCGTTAACCCAAGGGGCCGACGAGCTGGCGGCCTTGCGCCAGAAGCTGCCCGACCGCAAGGTGCTGCTCTCCTGCGCGGAAAACGCGAAGGAGTATCTCCCCTAACCGGGCGCGACGCCCGCCAATTCCGCCCGGCGCGCGTCGCCTCGCCGGCGAACCGCCCCGCGCTGCCCCATGGAAGTTATCATCCGCCCGGACGCCGCCGCCGCCGCTCAGTTGGTGACGCAGATCATTGCGCGCGAGGTGCGGGCCAACCCGCGGTTGGTCTTGGGCTTGGCCACCGGCCGGACGATGGAATCGGTGTACCGCATGCTCGTGCGGCTGCACCGGGAGGAGGGACTGGATTTCGCCGGGTGCCGGACCTTCAACCTGGATGAATACGTCGGGCTGGGTCCGAACGATCCGCACTCGTACCGCTACTACATGGGCCAGCACCTGTTCGGGCAGGTGAACCTCGCTCCGCAGCACACCCACCTTCCGGATGGTACGGCGGCTGATCTGGCGGCCGAGTGCGCCCGCTACGAGCGGGCGATCGCCGCGGTCGGTGGCCTCGACCTCCAGTTGCTGGGGATCGGTCGGGCCGGCCACCTCGGTTTCAACGAACCGTTGTCCGCCCTGCGCTCCCGCACCCGCGTCAAGGCCCTGACTCCGGTCACCCTGGCCCAAAACGCCCCGCTCTTTGCCGACCCCGCGCGGATGCCCCGCCGGGCGATCACGATGGGCGTGGGGACGATCCTCGACTCGCGGCGTTGCCTGCTGCTCGCGACAGGGGAGGAGAAGGCCGCGATCATCGCCAAGGCCGTCGAGGGGCCCATCACCTCGATGATCTCCGCCACCAGCTTGCAGCTTCATCCCCGCTGCACGGTGGTGGTCGATGAAGCCGCCGGCCAGCGGCTGCAGGAGACGGAATACTACCGCTGGATCTTCGCCAACGAACCGGAGTGGGAGAGCTTCCGCTGATCAGGCCTCGGTGTCGCCACTCGGGCGGGCAGCGGACCTGGCGCCGTCGGCGCACGCCCTGGCCATGCCGCCCGCCGGTCAGTCATTGAGAGCTGGCGCCAGGCGCAGCGACGACATACCGGTTGGGTAACGTCCCTCCCTGGGCCTCATACCAGGCCCGCAACAGGATCCGCTCGCTCGCGAGCGCGGCCTGGTGGGCAGGGTCTGACGCCAAGTTGCGCATTTCGCCCGGATCGGTTTTCAAATCCACGAGCAGCTCGCGCCGCGGGCCGGAGTCATAGACGGCGTATTTGTAACGTTGGGAACGCAGAACGCGAGAACGCTCGTTCTCGACCACCAGGTTGGTGCGCCAATCGGTCACGGAGGCGCCCGCGGCTAAAGGCCTGAGGCTCCGGCCTCGGAGTGCGGCCGGCGGCGCGATGCCGGCGAAATCGCAGAGCGTTGGCATCAGGTCCAGGCCCGTCGATACCAAGTGGGCACGGTCCACGCGGCCCCGCGCGGTCACCCCCGGGCCGCTGAGGATCAGGGGGACGTTGATGGCTTCCTCGTAGGGCATGGATTTGTGTTCGAGATGGTGCGAGGCGTCCATGTCACCGTGGTCGCTGGTGAACAGGACAACCGTGTCTTGTTCGTGCTTCGTGTCGCGCAAGGCGTCCAAGACGGTGGCGATTTGCGCGTCCACCCGCTCGGTGAGGCGGGCGTAGGCCCAGCGGTGCAGCCGCCACTGCTCGTCCGTCCAGTGGGTCTGCACGTAGCCACGAAACGGGCGCCAGTCGCTGCGACGCACCGCGGGCGGTTCGCCCGCCGGGATGCCGAAATTGGCCGGCAACGGCGGACAGACGGTGCGGAAAAACTCGGCCGAACTCAGCTCCGGGGGCAAGACCAGGGCGGTCGCCAACGCCGGCACGGTGAACTCCTTCTCCCCGTGCGCGGCGGCATAGGCGTTGATGGCCAAGTAACAGATGTCGTGCGGGTTGATGAACGAGGCGACGAGCAGGAACGGCCGATCATGCGGCTGGCGCAGAAACGCGGCACAGGCCGCGGCCAGCCCTTCCCGCTCATCCGCGGTCAACCGCCGGAAGCCGTAGGACTCGGGGCCACCCTTGGGGGCGGCACCGGGCAGGTGGACCTTGCCGCCGTACACGGTCTCGTAACCCGCCTGGCGAAAGACGGCGCCGAGGGTCTGCGCCCACAGCGCGGGCGGCACAGCGTTAGTGATCTGATCGTTATACTCCAGCCCGATACAGCTCGGCATGCGGCCGGTCATCAATGCGAACCGCGACGGGACACAGACCGGGTTCGCGCAGTACGCGTGCGCAAACCGCACGCCACGCGCCGCCAAGCGGTCCAGCCCGGGCGTGTGGAGATACCGGTTGCCCGCGCAGCTCAGCATGTCCGCCCGTTGTTGATCGGTGAGAATGACCAGGAGGTTCGGCCGCGGGGAGGCCGCCGCGTCGCACGCCACCCAGAGCGCCACGGCGATCACCCACTCGAACCACGGGCGCCAGAGCCAGCCAGCCGATGTTTGCTTCATGGGACGCAGCGTACCGCGACCCGGCGATCCCGCAAGGCATCATTGACTTCGCAAGGGATCGGTATCCACGTCTCCTTGTCCGTGCCGTCGGCGTCCAGGAGATGAAGGACGGGTCAATCGTGCTGGTCGAGTTTACCGCCGGACGGCATCCCGACGCGATCAAGATCAAGGAGCTGAGTCGCTACAAGTTGGTGCAGATGAGCGAAGTCCCC
>JAJXTA010000420.1 GCA_021784265.1 bacterium
AGTTTATAACCTGGATTACCTTAGGAGCGCCGATACAACTCAACTACAACCTCTATGCAGAAAATCAATGTCCTGCTTGTCGATGATCACACCGTGGTGCGTCAGGGCTTGAAAGCCCTCCTGGTGGCCGAGGGTGATATCGAGGTCGTGGGCGAGGCCGAGAGCGGGCGGCAGGCGGTGCAACTGGCCAAGAAACTCCTCCCCGACGTGGTGCTCATGGACATCGCCATGCCCTCGCTCAACGGGTTGGAAGCCACCCGCCAACTGCTGCGCGAGGTCCCCTCCGCCAAGGTCCTGATCCTCTCCTCCTACGCGGACGACGAGTACGTGGAGCAGTTGACCGAGGCCGGCGCGGTGGGCTACCTGATCAAACAAACCGCCGCCAACGATTTGTTGAAGGCCATTCGCGAAGTCCACAAGGGCAACGCCTACTTCAGCCCGTCGATCTCCAAGCGCCTGATGGACCATTACCGGCAGGCCTTCCTCAGCGGCCAGCCGGTCAAGAAGCAGGGCGAGCGGCTCACCTCGCGGGAATTGGAGGTGCTCCAGCTCATCGCCGAGGGCAAGGCCAACAAACAGATCGCCGCCGAGCTGTTCATCAGCATTAAGACGGTGGAGAAGCATCGGCAGCAGGTGATGAACAAGCTGGCCATCCACGACGTGGCCGGGCTGACCCGTTACGCGATTGCCAAGGGCATCGTCGATCGGGGGCTGCGGGACGCCGTCATCTGACCGCCGCGCGCGGTTCGGAAGCCCGGCGGGACGGCGGCGGGCGCATCAGCGCGGGCAGCGGGGTGGAGAGAACCCGATAATAGCGGGATTCCGCGGGCACCGCGTTTGTGTCGATCCAGCGAGTGGACCAGTCGGTGGCGGTGATGGTCCCGCTGATGGGCTGCCAATCGGGGGTGGTCAGCCGGGGTTGGTAGGCCACGACGTAGCCTTTGCCCGGCTGGCTGGTCCAGGTGAGCGCGACCCCGCCCGTCGGGTTCCGCACCACGCCGATGATGCGGGGGTCGCCGCTGACCAGCGCCACGGTGGCGGTCGCCGGCACGCCCACGTTGTAGGCGGGGTTAGTCAGGAGCGTCAAGACCACCGTGGGTTCGTCCAACCCGAAGCGATTGGTCATCGGCACGATGGGGAGCAGGGCATGGTCACTCCCCGCCGGGAGGGTGAGCGTGACCGGCACGTTGCCTTCGAGCGTGCGATAATCGACAAACTTCGTGGCTGAACCGCTGAAGTTGAACTGCACTGTCAGGTTGCCCTCAGTGGCGCCGGTGCGGATGAACTCAAAGAGGCCCAGGATCGGGCCGTCCAGGAGCGCGTGGGGCGAGGCGGCCACGACCGTCACGCTGGGTAACCCGTTGGTGGCGAAGAAGTTGGTGGCGGCAAAGGCCCGGCGCCCATCCGGCCATTGGGCTTCCGCCTCGACCCATTGCGGGCCGTAATTGGGGGGACTAAAGGTATAGGTCGGGCCATAGGCAGGCTGCTGGTCGTTGGCCTCCCAGACCACGCGCGCCGTGGACAAGTCCATCCCCGGCACCTGGAGGGAGGCGGTGACGGGGCTGTTGGTGGAGCATTGGGGCGGCAGGCCGGCGATCCACGCCGCCGGGCTGGTCCAGGCCTGCGTGCTGGCCGCGGTGAGGGTGGCCAGAAACGAGAGGCTGGCCAGACAACGCGCGGCGATCTCACTCACGACCTCGGTCGTCACGTTGTAGGCGTCTGCCCAGCGATCGTAGAGTGGATACGGACCGGGCACCCCGTCGTCCGGCGGCAGGCTAAGGGCGCCGGGTTCGCCTCCGTAGGTCGAGAACCAGACGAAGCCACTCTGCAGGTTGCCCACCGGCAACCCCGAAGGGGGCAAGACGCGACGATCGTTCTGGGCGTATTGGCTGACGACCTCCCGCTGGCGCTTCCACCCCAGGCCCTCGAGGTAACAGACGTTGACCGGGTTGCAGCCCGCCTCGTAGTTGAGGTTGGCCACGATCGCCTCCAGATAGTCCGCGCGCGGGGTCAATTGATAGGCGACGCTGAGGTCAAAGGCCTTGTCGTTGGAGAAGTACCAGCCGGCGGTGTGCCCGTGCTTGTCCCGATCCGAGAAGCTGGTGCCATAGGCGCTGGCCTGCGACCACCGGAGGACGTCCTGCGCGGCGGTTTGGATTTCCGCCTCGCACTTGGCCAGGTAGTTGGTGTCCAACTGATCCGCCGCCAACCGCCCGCTCCGTGCGGCGAAGGCGTAGCTGCGGACGGCGTTACCGTAGCTGGCGTACATGTGGATCCAGCCCCAACGCCACGTCGCCTTATTGCCGGGGTCCGGGAACCACTCGAAGAGCTTCTGTTGGAAGAGGGGATTGGCCGTGGCCAAGTAGAGTTCGCACGCCGCCCACGCCAGCTCGTCATCGTGGGTGAAGTCGTCGCCGTAGGCGGTCAGCTTCTGGTACGCCCCGGCCTTGCCGTAGCGGGCGATGGCGTTGGTGAGGAAGTTCCACCCCCGCAGCCCCTGCTGGAGGTACTGGGCGGCGGCCGCTGGATAGCGCCGGCGGAAGCGCGGGGAGGAAGCGCACTCGGTCAGGGCGGCGACGGCGGCCGCCGTCACGGCGGTGTTCTTGGGCCAGACCACCTGGGGATCGCCATGGTCCGGCAGGACGTTATACTCATACTCGCGGTTCCGTGGATAGACCAGGAAATAGAACCCGCCATCGGTATCTTGCAGTTTGGCGAGGAAATCGGCTTCCCATTTGGCCTCCTCGAGCAGGTCGCTGATCCCATCCCCGCTCTCCGGTAAGCCGAGATTATCCAGCGCGGCGACACCGGGAAAGGCGTCCACGGCGAACATGAGGTAGTGGATCAGAGCCGTGCTGTTGATGGTGTATTTGCTGTAGTCACCCGCATCATGATGACCGCCCGAGACATCGACCGCGCCGTGGCGGACAAAGGGATAGAGCTCGGCCGCCGCGTTGGTGAGCAAGGGGGCCGTTTGTGGCGGGTTGTCCGGGTTGAGAGTGGTGCCGTAATGGGCGATGGTGTTCCAGGTAAAGGCGAAAACCTCGGGAGGCAACGGCACCAGCGCCGGGGCGATATGGCAGGGGTCGTGCGTGAAGCGGGTGTAAGGGAGAAGGTTGTTGGTCCCGCACCGTTGGTGGTAGAGCCCCAGGGCATAGGCGCGCACGAAATCCATCGCGATCCCTTCGTCGATGCGAAAGGGCCACGACACCCCGAGGCCCGGCACGGCCAGCCGGTAGAGCCCTGGGGTGGTGAAGGCGCTGAAGTCGGCTTCGAGCACCTGCTGGTAGGGGAGCGGCTGGTCGCTGAAACCCACATCCAAACGGGGCAGGAGCGAGCCTTGGTACACCACGGCGCCGCTCTGGGCGTCCACCAGGGTGAAGGTGGTGACGTTGGTGAGGTCCAACTCACCTAGCGTGCCGAGGTAAAAACCGACCATGGCCTTCTTGGGGAACTCGGGGACATACCCTTCCTGGTTGACGTGAATCGCGGGGCTGTAGCGCAGCGGGTCCGCGGTGGCGTTGAGGACGATGTTCGTCGGCCAGAAGACCGTGTTCGGGTTGAGCACCTGCACGGTTTGGCCGGTCGGCACCGGGCTGGCCAAACCGAGGTAGAGCCGGTTATCCACGCGCAGGTCCGGATGGTTGAGTGGGGCGTAGAGTACCCGGCGCCGGAAGCCCAAGGCCTGCACGAGTGCCGGTTGGCCGCCAACCTGCACGACGAAATTCGTCAGCGGTGGCAATTGGAGCACCGCGTTGGTGGTGGCCAAGTCCCACCAGCGGACGACGGGGAGGAAGTTGGTCAGCCCATTATCCACCAGCCGGAGTTCGAGGGTGGTGGGGGAGAGCAGGCGAAGGCTGTAGGCATCGGGCACGGGTAGGTCCAGCGTCGGTGTCTCCTGTGCCGCCCTCTCCGTGGCGCCGGCCGCCGTCAACCATGCCCACCCCACTGCCAGTGGCAGCAGTCCGATTCGCGTGGTAATCACCGGCCAAGCTAGGTGAGTCCGACCCGCCTCGCAAGCCGCTGGGCGCGATTGCGGGAATCACCCCGGGGCGAAGCCCTCGGTCACCCCAGATCAGCCGGATGGTTCCCACTACCCCGTCGGGTGACCTGGGGCTAACCTGAGTCGGCGGTGGGTCGG
>JAJXTA010000421.1 GCA_021784265.1 bacterium
GATCTGAGAGCATGGCCCAACCCAACAGGGCGGTCCCCAGCACGACCTCGACGCCCACCACAATAATGGCTTTGCTCGCCGTGCGGCCCACCCGCGGGTGATCGAACGTCGCCCCAGGGTCCAAGTTCATCACCCCCGTAAGGTTGGCGATGGCCTCGATCCCGCTGAGGGCCAGGATAACATTCACGAAGGCCACCCACTCCGCCCGGAAGCCCGCATGTGAGCGCTCCAGGTACTCCAACCGGAGGTGGGGCAAGCTCAGGCCCACGATCACCAGCACCACCGCCACCATCGGCAGCGCCAACACCACGGCCAGACTCCCGGTGTGTTTCGGGCCAAAGTAATTGGTCACTCCAATCACTAGGACCAACCCCATCGACAACGTCCCGATGTAGGCCTTGGGCACGTGAAAATACTCCAGCGCCGCCCAGGCGTTGAGCGCGGCGGTCACCGTGAAGTCGGCGATCAACAACAACGCCCCGATGACTGCCAAGGTCCGGCTTTGGTTGCGGGCGGCCGAATAGACACCTCCGCCGTCGGGAAAACACTTGCAGATGACGGCGTAGTTGTAGGCGACCACGCCCGTGAGGACTGACACCGCCAGCACGATGGGCAGGCACGCGTAGCCGGCCGCCATGAACGCCAAGCCGATGACATAGGCCTTGCTGGTCCCCAGGTCCCCGTAAAGCAGGGCGGCCGCCCGCTTCCAGCCCACGTTCCGGGGACGATGCAGCCCCAGGCTATCCATGGGCGCCACCCCGAGCCGACAGGTTGAGGCGACCGTCGAGGCGCGTCGCCCCGCCCTTCCTTGGGAGGGCGGCAGAGTTAGTTGCGGTCCGAGCCAGCATAAGCCGGCGCCCATACTGCGGGTGGGGGAAGGGTGGGTCAAATCCACAATGCGGCGGGGTGGCGGGCGGGCGGATGGAAATCCCACTTGCAACCCAGTCTCAACTTTCGTACCTTCCCCTCGTTGTGAGTCAGAAGCCGATCCACGCTGCCACCACCGGGAAGAGTCTGCCCTGGGGGGCGGCCTGCCCGTTGAGCAAGGTCAAAGCCGGTACGCCGGTGCGCATCAAGCAGTTGCTGGCGGCCCCGGAGGTCTGCCAGCGGTTGCGGGAGATGGGCTTTTGCGAGGAACAGCACATCCGTCTGCTGCTGCAGCACCAGAACGTGGTCTGCCAAGTGTGCAACGTGCGCTTGGGCTTGAGCGCGGAGTTGGCGGATACCATTGTGGTCGAACCACTTACGCCCCACCAGCACCCGGTTTAACCCATGCCTGCTCCCCCCGTCCCGCTGACCGATCTGGCCGTCAGCCAAATGGCGACGGTGGCCGAGATCAGGCTGGCGCCCGACCACCGGGCCCGCTTGTTGGAGATGGGGCTGCTGGTGGGCACCACGGTGCAACTGGTGCGCTTTGCGCCGTTGGGCGACCCCCTGGAGATCAAGGTGCGGGGTTACCACCTCACGTTGCGGCGACATGAGGCCCAGCAAATCCTGGTCGCACCGGGCGGCGTGCCGGCCTGAGTGGATTAAGCGCTGGCGTGAGCGGTGAATCACAACCGGCGGCGCCGGCGGTCTCCGGGACCGCCAACCCCACTGCGGGGCTCGGACCTCGCCCGGGTGTGGTGCCTGGCCAGGGCGGCTTCCTGGTGGCGCTCACCGGCAACCCCAACTGCGGCAAGACCACGCTGTTCAACGCCTTGACCGGGCTGCGGGCGAAAGTGGGGAATTACGCTGGCGTGACCGTCGAACGAAAGGAAGGGCGCCTGCTGGGGAGCGGGACGGATCGCCCGATCACGGTGCTGGACCTGCCCGGCACCTACAGCTTGAGCCCGCAATCGCTGGATGAACAGATTGCCCGGGACGTGCTCCTGCACCGGCTGGCGGAAGTGCCGGCTCCGGACCTGATCGTGGTGGTGGTCGATGCCTCGAATCTGGAGCGCAACCTCTACTACGCCACGCAGGTGATTGAACTGGGGCGGCCCACCGTGGTGGCCCTCAATATGATCGACGTGGCGGAGGCGAACGGGCGGCGGCTCGACGTGGCGCGGCTGGCCTCGCTCCTTGGCGTGCCCGGGCTGCCGATGGTGGCCAATACCCGCCAGGGGGTGCCGGCGCTCCGGGACGAGATCCTGCGCCAAAGTCGGGTCCCGGCCACCGCCCCGCCGCCGCAACGCTTCTGCGCCCTGCCCGAGGCCCTCGAACGCGAGGTCGAGAGTTTGGCCCGTTTGCTCACCACCTCCTTCACCGACCGCCAGTCCCAAGCCCGGGCGGAGGCGCTCTTAATCCTGAGCGACGAGAAGCACCTGCGGATCGATCTGGCCCACTACAACGGGGAGATCGCGCAGGCCGTGGCCGGCAGCCGGCAGCGGCTGGAGGGGGCGGGGGTGGATTGGCGCACGGCGGCCATCGAGGCGCGGTACGCGCGCGTCGCCGCGGTTCATCAGGAGGCGGTGGACGAGTCCGCCTCCTTGCTGGAGACCTTCAGCGACAGACTGGACCGGGTCCTGACCCACCGGCTCTGGGGCGTGTTGATCTTCGTGGCATTGATGGCGCTCATGTTCCAGAGCATTTTCACCTTCGCCAAACTGCCCATGGACGCCCTCCAAAGCGGCGTGGCGTGGTTGGGGGAACAGTTGGGCCGGCTGATGCCCGCGGGGGACTTGCGCAGCCTGCTGGTCGATGGGGTGATCGCCGGGGTGGGGGCGGTGGTGGTGTTTTTGCCCCAGATCTGCCTGTTGTTCCTCTTCATCGGCCTGCTGGAGGACACCGGGTACATGGCGCGGGCGGCCTTTCTCATGGACCGGCTGATGAGCAAGGTGGGTTTGCACGGGAAGAGTTTCATTCCGATGCTCAGTTCGTTTGCCTGTGCGATTCCCGGCATCATGGCCACGCGCACCATCGAGAGTCCCAAGGACCGGCTGGTGACCATCCTGGTGGCGCCGCTGATGAGCTGCTCGGCGCGCCTGCCGGTTTACACGTTGCTCATCGCCGCCTGTGTTCCGGACCAGCGGGTGTGGGGGGTGTTCAAGCTGGCCGGGTTGACGATGCTGGCGATGTACCTGCTGGGCATCGTGATTGCGCTGGGGATGGCTTGGCTGTTCAAGAAGACCCTCCTGCAAGGCGCCACGCCGATGCTGATCATGGAATTGCCACCCTACAAGCGGCCCATGGCCGGGGTGGTGTTGCGGCACATGTGGGACCGTTCGCGCTTGTTCTTGCGCCGGGCGGGCACGGTTATTTTGGGCATCAACATCCTGCTCTGGTTTCTGGCCACGTACCCGCGTGACGCGCGGCTGGAGGCAAAATACCAAACCCTGCGACAGCAGGCGACTGAGGCCGCCAGGGGGGAAAGGGGCGCCCCTGGGGTGACCGCCGCCCAGCGCCAAGCCAACTTGGCCCAATTGGATAACGAGGAGGCGGGCGAACGGCTCACCCAGAGTTTCGCTGGCCGCCTCGGACGCCTGATCGCCCCCGTAATCCAACCGCTCGGATTTGATTGGAAGATTGGGATTGGCATCGTGGCCTCGTTTGCCGCCCGTGAGGTCTTCGTGAGCACCATGTCCGTGGTCTATAACGTGGGCAAGGCCGATGACCCCGAGGCGGCGGCCTCCAGTCTGGCGCAAACCCTCCAACGCCAACAGCGCCCCGATGGCAGCCCGGTGTACACGACCCTGACCGGGGTGACGCTAATGGTGTTTTATGTCCTGGCGCTCCAGTGTGTCAGCACCGTGGCGGTCGTCCGGCGGGAGACCAACTCGTGGAAATGGCCCGCCTTCCAATGGGCGTACATGGGGGCGCTGGCCTGGGTGCTCGCCTTCCTCACCTACCAGGGCGGTCATTTGCTCGGGTTCCGTTAGCGCGCGGCCGTGGGCGGGGCGGCGGGAAGGGGAACCCGTTTGGGCTGAATCCAGCAGGGCGTTGCTGCGTCAGTAGAGGGACAACTATGACTATGGCCAAATCCACCCACTCCCTTACTCGTCGGCAATTCCTGCGCACGGCGGGCGCCGGGGTCGCCGTCAGCCCGCTGCTCCTGCCCGGCGGCGTTTGGGCGGCCGGCGACGCCAGCCCGAACGCCCGCCTTACCATGGGCTTCATCGGCACGGGCACCCAGGGGCGACACCTGCTCAACAGTTTCC
>JAJXTA010000422.1 GCA_021784265.1 bacterium
GCTCGATAGGCTTTTCACCTACTCGGCCTACGCGCTCGCGCTCGTATAGCGGCGCACCGAACGCCGCCAGCCCCATTCCGACACCCCCAGACAGACCCCGGCCAACACCACCAGCCGCCCCATCTCCCACGGCGACTGGAGGTGGCGCACCAGCAGTTTCGTCGGGACGTTGGACACCAGCAGCATCGGCAGGGCGAAGGTAAACACCGCCTTGAACAGCCCGGGCCGGAACGCGGCGTCGGGGAGGCGGGCGATGTTGAACAGGTTGTAGTAGCCCCACACAATGCCCTGGGCCCGCACGGTCCAGAAGCTCACGCTGGCCAGCAGGAACATCAAGGAGTAGTGAATCAAGATCCCCGCCCCGCAGAGCAGGAGAAACCCGACCACCCGCGCGGCGGAGGGGGTGACGCCCAGTTGGTGGGCGGCGTAGGCCATCACCGCCACCGCCGACACCGCGTTGACGAAGGCCCCCAGATCGACCTGGCGGCAGGAGATCACGAAGCGGGTGTTCACCGGCAGGAGCAGCAGGAAGTCCAGCCGTCCGGTCCGGACGTGCTCCGAGAGCTGAACACAGTTGCTCAGGAAAAAGGCGGTGAAGAGCTGTTGGATGAACTGGCTGGCGCCCACCAGAAAGACGACCTGCCAGCGCGACCAGGTGGCGATGCGCTGGGTATGGCCGTAGATGACGGCGATGAAGGTGAGCTGGAGGGCGAACCAGAGCAGCTCCACCACGATCCAGAGCAGGAAGTTGGCCTTGAACGTCAGCTCGCGGGTGACCGAGTTGCGCCAGAGCGCCGCATAGACGCGCAGGTAATGCCGCCAGCGGGGGCCCGGCGGCCGGGGGCTGACCGCCGGTTCGGGAAGGCTCCCGGTGGGTCCGGTGAGAGTGGTGGCGCTCAACGTCAGCCTCCCACCGCCGAGTAATGGCGCAGGCCCCGGCTCCAGGCCCAGCGCGCGAGCCCGTAGAGGGCGATGACCCAACCGAGCTGCACCGCGAGCCCTTGCCAGAGCGCCGCACCTTGCACGCGCCCCAGATAGATGCTCACCGGGAAATAGAGCTGATAGGGAAAGGGGGTCAACGCGAGCAACCGCCCCACCGTCGGTGGCAAGATGTCCAAGGGAAAAAGGTGGCCCCCCGCCAGGTACTCGAAGGCGTAGAGGATGAAAATGAAGGTGGAGACCTCCATCACCCAGAACGCCAGGAGGGCCATGGTGAAGGACATGAAGAACTGGAGCAACGCCGTCAAGACCAGCGACACCAGGAACCAGCCCAGCAAACTGGCGCCGGCCGGGCCCACAAAATAACGCCTTTGGACCAGGATGAACAGCGCCACCGGCACCAGGGCCACGAGGGCGTACACCACCCGCCCGGCGGCGAAGAGGCAGAGGCGGTAGGCTAGGAAGTCGATGGGCTTGAGCAAGAACTGGCTGATGTTGCCGTCTTTGATATCGGCGGCGATCTGCCAATCGTCCTCGGCCACGGCGGTCAGGGCATCGACCACGGTGCTGAGCAGGTAATAGGAGGTCATGGCCGCCAGGGTATAGCCCGCCACGTGGTCCTGAGTGGGGTTGCTGGCGTAGATCGCCCGCCAGAGGTAAATGGTGGCCATCAACGGCACGAGCCCAAACCCGGCCCGGAACAGAAAGTTCACCCGGTACACCAGGGTGTTCTGCAAGCCGATGTTGATGACGCGCCAGTATTTCAATTTCCCAATTGCCGTGCGGAACGGTAGAAGGTGCGCGTGAAAAAGCAATCCGAACCCGGCCGCGGGGCGGCGTTATCGGTCGGTCTCTGCCGTTATCTCTACGCGACGGCGGCCGTGACTGGGGCTGGGATACTCATCCTCGAGATTCTCGGGGCCAAGCTGCTGGCCCCGTACGTGGGCACCTCGCACTTCGTCTGGACGGCGCAAATTGTGGTGACGCTGGTGGCGCTGGCCGGCGGGTATGGGTTGGGGGGCTGGCTGGTGGACCGCTGGCCGCGCCCGGGGTGGCTCTACGGGTCGATCCTGCTCGCCGGGGCGTACTTATGCGGCACGGTCCTGCTCAACGAGCCGGTCGCCTATTTCTGTCTCCGGTTTCCGCTCCCGTTGGGGTCCCTCTTGGCCTCGGCACTCCTGTTCTTCGTGCCCCTGGCCCTGCTGGCGATGGTCGGCCCGTTCGTGGTGCGGCTGGTCACCAACTCGGTGAGCCGGGTGGGCGGCACGATGGGCCGCCTGACCGCGATCAGCACCTTGGGCAGTGTCGCCGGCGCGGTGCTCGTCGGCTATGTCCTGTTGCCGTTCCTGCCCAACAGCATGACCCTCTACCTGACGGCGGGCGGGTTGATGGCAGTGGCGGCCGGCTATTTTGCCGGGTGGGGACGGCGGGGGCTGGGCCCGGCGCTGGCGGGGCTCGTGCTGGCCGGCAGCGTGGGGTTCGTGGGCACCTGGCGCACGCCCGGGCTGGGCTCCTTTCCCATGCGTGAGTTATTCCGGGGCAACTCCAACTTTGGGCTCCTCCGGGTGGTGGAGACCATGCGCGGCGACCGGCGGTATTACCTGAACGATTTCCTGACTCAAGACACCTACGACCCTATCCAGGGGCGGAGCGACTCCCTCTTCACCTACATGCTGGAGGGGCTGGCGCGCGGCTACACGCCGGCCCTTCACGACGCCCTTTGCATCGGGCTGGGGGTGGGCATCGTGCCGCGCGAGCTGGCCCACCAGGGCATCCGGGTGGAAGCGGTGGAGATTAATCCCGCCGTCGTCCCGCTCGCCCGCCGGTTCTTCGGCTTCGACCCGCGGCAAGTCCACCTGGTGATCGGCGATGGGCGTGAGTATCTCCACCAGACGCGCCGCCACTACGACACCATCGTGGTGGACGCCTTCCTGGGCGAGAGCCCGCCCTCCCATCTCATGACCCGGGAGGCGATGCGGGACCTCCAGCATCACCTCAACGCCGGCGGAACGCTCGTCATGAACACCTTCGGCAGCTTCACGCCCGGACGAGACTTCTTCTGCGCTTCGGTCGAAAAGACGCTCCACGCGGTCTTCCGCAGCGTCCGGGTCCATGCCGGCGGCAACGGGAATGTGTTCTTCGTGGCTTCAGATCAGCCGGAGCTGCGGCTGCGGCACCCGCTGGACTTCGACCGGCTCCCGTCGGAGTTGCGGGAGCTGGCGCGCTTGACGGTGGACGGAGTCATGCAGACCGATCCGAGTCACGGCCTGATCTTGACCGACGACTATAACCCGGTGGACTACTACGACGCGGCTAACCGCGAGGAACTACGGCGGCGCTTGGCGCTGGCTTACCAGCCGGAGTAGCCGCGGGCGGACGGGTTGGGCTTCGCGGACGAGACCATCGCCTCCCGACCCGGACCCGCACGCGGGCGCCGGGCGGCGAGGCGACCGCTCAACCCGCGGCGGCTGAACCCAGCCGGGCGGCCGTCCCTGGGCCGCACCGTGGCGCCCTCCCCCTTCCTGGCGGGTTGCCGTGAACCGCGGGCCTACCGGCCGCTGGCGGGAACGTGGGCCAAGGGGAGGGCCAATTCCGTCCGCACTCGTTCCAGGAGCGTTTTGGTCTGGCGGATCCCCGCCGTTTCGTCCAGGGCGCTGCCCTCGTAGTCGATCCCCACGTAGCCGTGATAGCCACCCGCCACCGCCATCTCGAGGATGTGGCGGTAGTCGATGTATTGCTCATTGCCCTGGGCGTCAAAACCGGTGCTCTGGGCGTCGATGGCCCGGGTGTAGGGCATCATCAGCCGAACCCCCTGCAGGTAGTTCGGGCCTTCCCGCCGACCGACCGCGTAACTGCCCAGGTTCAACAGCGTCCCGCAATTGGCCATGTCCACCTCCTTAATCACCCCCACGAGCCAGGAGGCGTGGTTGCTGAAATGGCCGTGGTTCTCGACGAGGATGTTCAAGCCCAGCTTGGTGGCGTAGGCGGCCAAGCGCCGCAGACTGTCAGCCAGCCGGCCCGCTTGGTCGGCCGCGCTGCCGACGTCACCAGCCTGGGCGCTGACCCGAATGGAATGGCATCCGAACAACCGCCCGACTTCCAGCCAGCGGTAGTGGTTCTCCACGGCCTTGAGGCGCTGGGCGTCGTTCGGGTTGCCCAACACCCCTTCCCCGTCCACCAGAATCAGCAGGATCC
>JAJXTA010000423.1 GCA_021784265.1 bacterium
CTTAATCTGGCTGATGAAACGCACCCGTTTTGGACTAATCGGTTTTGGGGCCTGGGGACGGCACCACGCCCGGGCGATTGCGCAGTGCCCGCAGGCGGAGCTGGCGGCCATTGCCGTCCGGTCCCCCGCCGCCCAGGAGGAGGCCCGGCGCGAGTATCCGCAGGCGGCGGTGGTGGCCGAGTACGGCCCTCTGCTCGCCCGCGCGGACCTCGCGGTGGTGGACGTGGTGTTGCCGAGCGACCTGCATTTCGCCGTGGGCGCCGACGTGCTGCGCGCCGGCAAGCATCTGTTGCTCGAAAAGCCAATGGCCCTCACGGTGGCGGATTGCGAGGCGCTCATCCGCTTGGCGCAGCGGCACGACCGCCTCCTGGCCATCGGCCACGAATTCCGCTTCTCCTCCCTCTGGGGGAAGGCGCAGGCGATGATCGCAGCCGGCGCCATCGGGCAGCCCCTCTACGTGCTCATCGAGTTGTGGCGGAACCCCTACCGCACCGGCGCCGGCGGCTGGCGCTATGCCATCGAGCGGGTCGGGAACTGGATCCTCGAGGAACCGATCCACTTCTTCGATTTGGCGCGGTGGTATCTCTCCCGCCTGGGTCCACCCCAGAGCATCTACGCCCGGGCGAACGCCCGCCGCCCGGACCACCCGGAGCTCCAGGACAACTTCAGCGCGGTGGTGAACTTCCCTCAGGGCGCCTATGCGGTGATTTCGCAGACCCTGGGCGGCTTCGAACACCATCAGGTGGTCAAAGTCACCGGCACCCAGGGGGCGCTTTGGGCGACCTGGAGCGGTGCCATGGATCGGACGCTACATCCCACCTTCTCGCTAAAGTACTTCGACGGGCAGACGGCGGTGGAGGTCCCCATCACCAAAATCACGGGCGAGGTGTACGAATTGGCGGATCAGATCGCCGCCGTGGCTCAGGCGGCGGCGGGCCCGGGGACCCTCGGGGCCACGGGGGAGGACGGCCTCTGGTCGGTGCGGATGTGCCTCAAGGCCCAGGAATCGGTCGAGCGAGGCGAGTTGGTCCAGTTCTGAGGCGCGGTCCGGCGGCCCCGCGTCGAAGGCGAGCGGGACGCCACAGCCCTTTCCGCAACTCGGTCTGGGGAAGCGCGTGCCGCCAGGGAGAGGCGCGGACCCGCCGCCGCCAGCCAAGGGGCGTTCAGACGGCGGTCCAATCGATGGGTCGGCCTACGTCCAGCAGCGGCAACTGTTCCTGGACGGCCTCCGGGTATTTTTGGGCGGCGCCGGTGTTGAAGATCAGCACTCGCTCCTGGGGCTGGACCAACCCGCGCTCGCGGAGGAGTTTCAGCGCCCCGAGACATACCGCGGTTTCAGGGCACAAGGCGATCCCCTCGAGAGAAGCGGCTTGGCGCATCCAATGCGGGATGTCGGCTTCCGGCGCGGCCAAGGCGATGCCGCCGCTGGCGCGCACGGCGTCCAGGATCATGAAATCGCCCACGGCGGCCGGAACGCGCAAGCCACTGGCGATGGTGGCAGCGTTCTCGAACTTCTTGGCAAAGCGTTCGCCGTGTTCGAACGCGACGGCAATAGGGGCGCAACCGCTGCTCTGGCAGGAAACCATCCGGGGTTTTTTCGGGGAAGCCAGCCAGCCGAGCGCCTCCAGCTCTTGGAAGGCCTTCCACATCCCGATCAGCCCCGTGCCCCCGCCGGTGGGATAGAGAATCACGTCCGGGAGGGCCCACTGGAATTGCTCGGCCAGCTCCAGGCCCATGGTCTTCTTGCCCTCGATCCGGTACGGTTCCTTAAGGGTGGAGACATCGAACCAGCCCTTGACCGGTTTGCCCTCGCCCACCAGCCGGCCGCAGTCGGTGATTAAGCCGTTGACGCGGAAGGTGTGGGCGCCGCTCAGGAAGCATTCCTTTTGGTTGATCAGTGGCGTGTCTTGCGGCATGAAGATGTACGCCTCCATGCCGGCGCGGGCGGCGTAGGCGGCCAACGCGCCACCCGCGTTGCCGGCGGTGGGAACGGCGACGCGGGTGAGGCCCAGCTCGTTGGCCTTCGAGATCGCCATGGCCATACCGCGGGCCTTGAAGCTCCCGGTGGGGAGCCGGCTTTCATCCTTAATGTAGAGGTGCTCGAGACCGAACTCCGCCCCCAGCTTGTTCACCTCCAGGATCGGCGTCATCGTCTCGGCCAGCGAGACGATCTTGGCCGGATCACGCATCGGCAGCAGCTCCGCGTAGCGCCACATCGTGAAAGGGCGTCCCGCCAGCGCGGCCTTGGTGAGCCGGGCCTTGACCGCCGCCAAGTCGTACCGCACCCACAGCGGCTTTTGGCAGGAGCGGCAAAGGTTCTGGACCTGCTCCGCGTCGTGCGGCTTGCCGCAGAGCGCGCATTCCAAGTGAGTGACAAAACCGTGCGTGCCGTGATTTGACATGGGGGTGGTATTAGCGGGCCGCGGGCTCGCTTGGCAATGCTGGAAAACGGACACCCACCGGTGCCCCCGTGGCCGCCGACGCGAGGAGGCGAGGCCGGGTGGTGGTTTGTTCTTTGGCCCGCCGCGTCACCGCGGCGGCGACTCTTCGTATCCGCGCCGTCACCGCGGCGGCGACCGCTCAGCCCTTCTCGATGCTGGCGTAGGCGTTGTGGTTGTGGATGCTCTCGAAATTCTCCGCCTCGACCTTGTACCAGGTGACCGCGGGATGGGCGTTGAGCTTGAGGGCCACGTTGCGCACCAGGTCCTCGACAAATACCGGGTTGTCGTAAGCGCGCTCGGTGACGGCCTTTTCGTCCTGGCGCTTGAGCAAGGAGAATAGCTCGCTACTGGCGGAGTGTTCCACCAGGGCGATGAGGTCCTCGATCCAGATGGCCTTGCTGGAGCGGATTTGCACGGTAACCGTCCCGCGCTGGTTGTGGGCGCCGTATTGGCTGATGGCCTTGGAGCAGGGGCAGAGGGTGGTTACGCCCACCAGGACGGTCAGCACAAAATCGATCTCCCGCCCACAGGCGGAGGCGTCGAAGCGGGCGGTGTAATCCATGAGGCTGCGCCGGCCGGAGACCGGGGCGGTCTTCTCGAGGAAGAACGGGAACTCCATCTCCAGGTGGGCGGTCTTGGCGTTGAGCTTGCGCTGCATGGCGTAGAGAATGTCCGGGATGTTCTCCACATGCACCATGCCGCCGTGGGCGTTGAGCACCTCGAGGAACCGGCTCATGTGGGTGCCCTTGAATTCCTTGGGCAAGTCCACGTACATGCCGATGGTGGCGATGGTGTTCTGCACGCTGTGCGCCTTGTCCTGGATCTGGATGGGAAAGCGCAACCCGCGAACGCCCACCTTGTCAATCCGCAGCTCGCGATGGTCGCGTTCCCGTTGTTTATCCGGCAGGCGGGTTGGCCCGCTGACCGCCAAGCCCCGCGCGGGGAAACCCTCGTGGGAATCAGAATTCCGAAGCATGCTCCATAGTAGCAGCGGTGGCGGGGTTTGCCAAGCTGGGGCGGATGATTTTGACGGCGGGGGTTCTCCGTGGTTCAATGGGGGGCGTGAGGCGCTTGAGCTGCAGGCGGGTCGTCTGGGGTGTTTTTCTCGCGGGGAGTCTGTGTGGGCGGGGGTGGACTGCCCAGTGCGTTCGCATCGGCAGCTTTAACGTCGAATCGTACCTCGAGGCCGCCGCCGGCACGCGGCCCGCCAAGTCGGCGGAGGCCAAGGCCCGGGTGCGGGCGAGCATTCTGGCGCTCCAGGCGGATGTGATCGCCTTGCAGGAGGTGGCGGGGACCAATGCCTTGCTGGAGCTGCGCGGCGCGCTCAAGGCCGAGGGGCTGGATTACCCTCACTGGGAGCTGGTGAACGGCTTCGATACCAACATTCAGGTGGGCGTACTGAGCAAACTGCCCATCGCCGCCCGCCGGCCGCACTCGAACGAGAGCTTTCTGTGGGAGGGCCGCCGTTTTCACGTCAGCCGCGGCTTCGCCGAGGTGGACGTGGCGGTCAACGCCCAGGCCTCCTTCACCCTCATCGCCGCCCACCTCAAATCACGCCGTCCCAGCCCGGCGGCCAACGAGGCCGACCTGCGCGCCCAGGAGGCGCGCCTGCTGCGAGAGCTCATCGACCGCCGGCTCCAGGCCCAGCCGGAGCTCGACTTGGTGGTGCTCGGCGATTTCAACGAC
>JAJXTA010000424.1 GCA_021784265.1 bacterium
GGCACGGGAAAAGAGAGGCTCTTTTCTCACAACGACACCGACCGAGTGTTTGGTGTTTGGGACGTTTTCGATGCCAATCTCGACCGTGACCCGCAGTTTGTCCAAGCCGCGGCGGGGGATTACCACCTGCAGGCGGGCTCACCCTGCCTCGGCGCTGGCACGCCCAGCGCCCCAGCGCTTCCCGCTTCGGACCTGGACGGTAATCCGAGAATCGACACGGGTGCGGTGGACATGGGTTGCTACGAGCGGCGCCGCCCGACCGAGGGTATCACGTTGGCCGCGCCGGCATTCAGTGGCGGCCATGTCCAAGTGTCATTTGCGAGCACCGGTGGGTTGACCTCGGCGTTCGAGTTGCTCCAAGCAACGCAGCTTGGCGGCCCTTGGACCCCAGCCGCCAGTGCCGTTTTGCGGACGAATGCTACCGGTTCGTACTCGTTCTTCCTACCCCCCGACGGCCCGCAGGCCTTCTACCGGGTAGTGTCGCCATAGGGGCGATCCCCGGGCGCAGGCTCGTGGGAGTCGAGAGTAGAGTGGCGGCTAACGGAGCCTGTAACCGCGAAGCCTCCCGCGCGCGGCGCGGCCAGGAGGGCGACCTCCAGCGGCCCGAGCGAAACACTCTCCAGGCCCGTACGGCCGGTGACCAGATCCTCCATGGGCCGCGGCAACGCAATGTGCCGGTGTGCCGTTTCCGTCAGGTTCAGGAGGAAATAGTAGGTCGTGGCCTCGTGCTGCCGGCTGGTCACTTCCACGCCGTACGGCGCGGCGATAAGCGGGGAAAGCTTGGCCGCCGCGCCCACGGCACGCGCCAAGGCCTCGTGAAACCCGTCCTCGGCGCAGTCCGTCCCGGCGTAATACACCCAGCCTCGTTGGAAGCGATGCCGGGTGACGGCCGGTTTGCCGTCCATCCTCCCGCCGCGAAAGGCGGCCACCGGGTCCGCGCCCCGCAGCGTCAGCAATTCCGCGATCGTCCGCGGCCGGAACAGCGCTTCTTGGCCATGGAAGACAATGCCGAGTTGATTTCTTAGCTCGCCATAGTCATTCAAATCCACATTGGCTTCCGCCCTCACGCCGGCCATCTCGGCGAACACGCCGGGCGACAGCGCGCGCCGCATCGAATTGTCCGGGTTTTGGGTGCCGGCGCGGTAGTTCAGCAGCAGGATCCCCCCGCCGGCAACAAACGCGCGCAAGCGGCTCACGGTGGCGTCATCGACCAGCCGGAAATTGGGGGCGACGATCAGGCGATAGGCGTGGAAGCTCACCGAGGGCGGGACCACGTCAACGTCGCGTTGC
This sequence comes from bacterium, assembly GCA_021784265.1. Taxonomy (GTDB): domain Bacteria; phylum Verrucomicrobiota; class Verrucomicrobiia; order Limisphaerales; family J093; genus JAJXTA01. The sequence continues at coordinate 1,291 of JAJXTA010000424.1, forward strand.
AGCACTTTCAGGCCGCGGTAATACCGGTTGGCTTGGCTGTCGTAGCGGTCGTTCTTGTCGCCGAGGTTCCAGAATCCCTGCGCCCATTCGTTCGGGAAATCGTAAAGCAGCGCGATGTCCGCCCTGGTCGTGGCACCGGCCAGCCGCGGGCCGAGCCGCGCCAGCTCCTGGCCGATCCGCTCGAAAACCGGCTGGGCCGGGTTGAGGGTGCCGTCGAATCGCTTCACAAACGAGGGACGGTATTGCTCGTTGCCGGCCAGCGGCCGCCGCCACTCGAAGTAAAGCTGCCCATGACTGCCGTGCGCCAGGTTGAGGAAGGCCTGCAACCGCAGCCCCTCCGGGTCGGCCGCGGGCGGGGAATACGCGATTTGTTCGGCGCAGAAATAGCGCTGGTTCGGCCCGGCGCACCGGCAAAAATCCCCGTGAAATCCCGCGATGTATTGGGTCTGGAATCCGCTCAGGCCGGGCGCGCTCACGTAATTGTCCCACGCCGTCGCCTCGAGGAATTGCGCGCCTTCAAAGACATTCACCGACCAGGTGGCGTTGGGCCAATTGGTGTAAAGGAATTGACTGCGAATCTTGCGCCGCAGGATCACCGCCTGCCGCCGCAGGTGGTGGAGATACGAATCGGAGAAGAACCGCCGATAGTCCAGGGTGAGGGCGGGCTGCCAGCCGCCTTCGCCCGAGTTTTTCGGGAAATGAATCTGGTGCCAATCGGTGTAAGTGTTGCTCCAAAAGGCGCCATTCCAGGCGCGGTTGAGCGCCGCTACCGTCCGATACCGCTTCTCCAGCCAGCGCTGGAAGGCGCGCTCGCAATTTGCGTCCAGGCACTCGAAGGGGATGCCTGGTTCGTTGTCGAGCTGCCAGCCGATGACGCCCGGATGCCGCCCATAGTGGGCGGCCAGGGCCCCCGTGATCCGCGCGCTGGCCGCGAGATAGTGCGGGCTGTTGGTGCAATAGCCCTTTCTGCCGCCGTAGGTGTAGGGGCCGAGGGCGCTGGCCCCCAGCACGTCATGGTGCTGCGCGTACAACCACGGCGGTACCGCCGCCGTCGGCGTCGCTAGCACCACGTCAATCCCGTGGCGATTGGCCAGCGCGATCGCCTGATCCATCCAGGCGAACTCAAACTTGCCCGGCGCCGGCTCAAACCGCGCCCAGGCAAATTCGCCCATGCGCACCGTGTTGAACCCGAGTTCGCGCATCTGGGCAAACTCCGTCTCCCATTCGGCGGCGTCCCACCATTCCGGATAATACGCCGTTCCCAACAGGTAATGGTCCCAGGGGCGTGGGGGAGTTGAAGCGTCAGCGGCCGACCCGCTCCGGCCGATCTCAGGCAGCAGCAGTCCACCGGCGCCCACCGTCGCCAGTGTCAGAAAGCCTCGCCGGTCCAGCAGCCGGGCCGCTGGAGATTCAGTAGGCTGATCGCCCATGGCAGTGTTCAGCTTCGCCGGCGCGCCCGCCCGGTCCCGAGGGGGCGGTCTTCACTATGGACACAAGCGCGGGGTGGCGGGCGCACGCCGGTCAAGCCGCGCCCGCCACGTACTGAACTTCCCGGCGCGACTTACCCCGTGAGCTACGCGCTGTCCCTCTCGCACGGCGGGTCTCGCCTTTACGGGTGAACCCCAGAGGGGCGCTGCCGCCAACCGCTCTCACGGGGTGAACCAGGTCATGAATCGGGACAAGCGGCGTCGCCTTGCCCGGGGCCCTCAGTTGGGCAGGACTTTAACCCGGATGTTACGGAAGCAGGCCTTGCTGATTTCGCCGGCCATGGGCGGATGTCCCTGCAGGGCGAAGGTCCCCTCGGGCAGCCAGGTGAAGCCGGTGGGGAGGCGGTGGACCTCATTGGCGCGGGCGATCTGATAGGTGAACATGGGCTGGCCGTTGAGTTTCACGGTGACCAAGCCGTCGTGGCAGATGATCTCCTGGGTGTACCAGACGTTGTCGCGCACCGGCGCGCTGGCTAGATAAACCACCGTTTGCCGATTGTCGGCGGAGGGCGTCTCCGGGCCCCAGGTCAGGTTGAAGAGGCCGTAGAGGCTGCCGGTGCGCCGCCAATCGCTATGGCTGTTGTCCACTTGGCATTCCAGTCCCTTGCTCGGAAAGCCGGCCTGCTGAAATTCGGTGTGGAAGTAGATGCCCGAATTAGCGCAGTGGTAGGTCATCACCTCGACCCGAAGATCGAAATTCTTGAAGGTGTGTCCGTTAACGTCGCCTTCGTAAAACAAGTGGGCGGGCTGGTGGTCGTCGGCCGGGCAGTTCATGACGATCATCCCGTCCTGAACCGAGAAGAGCCGGGCGTTGTCACCCACCTTCCAGCCGTCGAGTGTCTTGCCGTCAAACAGGCTCACAAAGCCCGGTTCGGGCTCCGGCGTTTGGGCGGCCACCGGCCGGGCCGCCAGGACCGCCACCGCGGTGGCCAGCCCCCAGCCGAGCCGGCGCGGGCCTCGAGCCAGGAACGAGTGCAACCGGCGCGGTGGGCCACCCGCTCGCGGGGTTGAACGGTGCGAAGGAGAGAGGTCAGCAATGGCGCGTGACAGATTGTGTTTCATAATGGCCCAATTGAATTCGATCGGCCGCGAACCGCCAGTCTTTTTTTTGTCCGCCGGCCGGTGCGGTGGCCCACCAGGCGGCGGCGTCCTCGCCGTCGCCAGCGACCCAAACCGCTCGGCCTCCTGGCGCCGGGCGCGGCGCCTGGGGCGGGTATGGTTCAAGGGGTCTCAACAAGCGCGTTGACGCGCCCTGCCGCGGCGCGATAGTTGACCGTATGAAGTGTCGCGGTTGTTCCATGGTCTGGCTGGCCGGCCTGGCTGGCTTGACCCTCACCGCCCAGGCGCA
>JAJXTA010000425.1:0-2565 GCA_021784265.1 bacterium
CGCCCCAAGCAGCAGGGTGATTTCCTGAAGCTCAAGTTCCTTCGTCCACAACCCCGCCAGTCGGCCGCCCCGCGTCCGGGCCGGTCCCGCCGCCCCCCGCACCCGCCACGTCGGCAGGGCAACCGTCCCCCCCGTCCACGCGGTGTCCTGGGCCCGCAAGAACAGCCACCGGGCCCAGCCGAACCCCGCCACCGCGTACACCACCAGCCCAATCGCGGTGGCACGCATCGACCCCGGTGATGCCTCGTCCCACCCTGACCAGCGCACCCCCGCGAGCGGAAACACCACCACGGCGAGTGCGCCTGGCACGAGCACGGTGAAGCACGACGCGGCCAACACCTGGCGAAAAAGCAGCGTCGTCCATAACCCGCCCGCGAAACCGGCGAGCACGATGCCGAGCGCCGCGGGCAGGCAGGCCTCCGCCAGCCGCCCAGCGGCGGCGTGCCCGAACTGCGCCCAAGCATGACCCACAGCCGCCAGCACCACTATTACCGACGCCAACGCCGCGGCGAGCAGGCTCACCTTCACCCGCCAGATCCGGCGTCGGGCGATGGGTTGCGCGAGCAACAAGGAAAACGTCCCCTGGCTCAGCTCTTGCCCGAAGGGAGACACGCACAGGAGCAGCACCCCCAGCCCCACCCACCCCAACACCGTCACCGGCGTGCAGGCCCACTCGGACAGGGCGCCCGCCGACACGGCCAGCACTACCAGCACCAGGGCGGTGCTCCAGGCTGGCCACAACAGCCGAACTTCCTTCCACACCAGCGTGTTCATGCCTTGGCGCTCCTCAGCACCCTCGAAGCGACGAAGATCTCCTCCAGGGAAAGTGACTCACACCGCACCTCCTCGGGCGCCAGCCGGCGCAACCGTTCGACCAGCGCTTCGCTGTTGCCGTTGGCCAGGATCTCGTACTCCCGCCCCTCCTGCCGCACCTCCAACGCCCCCGCCAGTTCCAAAGCCGGCGGCGGCTGCTCAAACCGCACCCGAATCTTGCGGAACCGCTCCCGCGCTTGGTCCGCTCCCATCGTCAGCAGTTCCCGGCCCTCCTCGATGATGGTGAACTCTTCGATCAACCCCTCGAACTCGGAAATCAGGTGCGTCGAGACCAAGATCGTCCGCGGTCCGCCGCCGCTGGCCTGGTAGGCTCCGATCACCGTCTCGATGAATTCCCGCCGGACAATCGGGTCCAGGCCCGAGGTCGGCTCGTCCAACAGCAACAGCTCGGGCTCCGGGCAGACCGCCGCGACCAAGGCGAGCTGGGTCCGCTGGCCTTTGGACAAGTGGGCGGTCTTCTGGCCCGCCTCGAGACGGAACCGCGCCAACAAATCGGCCTCGGTCTCCCGATTCCAACGGGGCCGAAACGCGGCTAGATAATCCAACGTCTGCCGCACCGTCATCCACGGATAGAACGCCACCGCGTCTGGCACATAGCTCAGCCGGCCCTTCACCGCCACCTCCTCCCGCTCCGGGTCCAACCCGAACACGCGCACGCTCCCGGAGCTGGGCCGGAGCAGGTTGAGCAGGCACTTGATGGTGGTGGTCTTGCCCGCGCCGTTGCGGCCAAACAAACCGTAGCACCGGCCCGCCCGCACGGTGAGCGTCAGTCCATTCACCGCCTCCCGCTTGCCGTAGCGGCGGATCAGGTCCTTGATTTCGATAACTGGAGTGTCGTCGTTCATAAGTAACTCCTGCCACTTCAGGATGGGGTTCCTGGCTTGCGTTCAAAGTGGTCCAGCCGCTCCGCCACCAGGCCGAGGAAGACCTCCCGGTTTACCTGCAGATGGTGGGCGGCCACCACCGCCGCATCGATCTCGTTGACCAGCAGCCTGTGGCGGACCTCACGGCTGAACGGGCTGTTGCCGTCCAGCAGGAAGCAGCCCTTGCCCGGCGCCGTGCTGATCACCTGCTGGCTCTCCAGCTCCGCGTAGGCCTTGGCCACCGTGTTGCGGTTGACCCGCAGCTCCTCGGCCAGCGTGCGGATCGGGGGCAGCGGCTCGCCGGGGCGCAAGGTGCCGGCGGCGGCGGCATACCGGACCTGGTCCACCAGTTGGAGATAGACCGGTTTGCCGGACTTAAAATCGAGATGGAAGATCATGGCCCAAAACTGTCCTATGACACTATGACAGTTGCCCCGCCGCGTCAAGCGGTTTTTCGCAAAATCTTTGCCCGCCGTTGCCGCCCGCCCCCTGGCCGGGTGCCGGCGGGCGAGGGAACGCCTCCCAGCGATCGCCACCCCGCCTATCGCACCGGCGCTCACCGGCGCCGACGGCGGGCTGCGGCCCCAGCACGCCGACGGTCGAACAAGGCCACAGCCGAGCGTTGCGCCCAGCCACCCAGAAACCGCAAAGCAGCGAAGCGGCCTGTTCTCCCAGAATCGATCTCGACAAACGTGTCCGCGCGTGCTTTAGTTACGAAAAGTTAGTCCAAAAAGTTAGTCCGCCCCGCCTGTCCCGCGGAGGGTTAACTAGAACGTTCAACGTGGTGAACATGCGCACGAGAGCTCTAGTTTCTTTGTTGGGATTGGCCGCGGTGAGCGCGGCCAGCGCTGTGGCGCAGGGATACACG
>JAJXTA010000425.1:2575-4124 GCA_021784265.1 bacterium
CGGTCAATGCCACCGCCTACTACACGCTGGATCTGCCGCCCGGCTTCACCCTCATTGCCAACCAGTTGAACGCAATGACCAACACCGTCGCCATGGTCCTCGCCGATCAACTTCCGGACGGAGCGGTACTCTACAAGCTGGACCCGGTGACGGCCCAGTACTCGGCCAACCGCTACAACCGGTACGACCCCAGCCAACCCGGCAACTGGGACGACCCGTCCCAAAACCTCAATCCGGGCGAGGGGGCGTTCCTCTGGATTCCGGGCCCTTCTTCCGTGAAGCTGATCATATTGGGAGAGCTATCGCAGGGCACGCTGACGTTGGCTCTCCCGCAAGGGCTCTCGTTGGCCAGTTCCATCGTCCCGCAGACCGATATCTTGACCGCCGACGGTGTCCACACCAACGGGGTGCATGGCGGGCTCGCCTTCCCCGCCGCGGACGGGGACATGATCTATCGGTTTCACGACGCGACGGACATTTTCGGCGACCCATTGCACCGGCGTTTGACCAGCCAGTACTCGATCCACCAATGGATCGGGCCCAATCCGGGTGGGCAATGGGACGATCCGCCCATTATTGGGGTGGGCGAAGGGTTCATCGTGCTCAAGCGCGAAGCCGTGGCCTGGGTTCGGACGTTCTCGGTCAACGGTTAGGGGGCTGGGCCCCGGAGTTTTCGACACCTGGGTTGCGCCGCGTCAGGCCGGGCGCGAGGCGCGAGCGAGGGAGCAACCCCGCGGCGGGCGGCGACCAGCGAGGGACAACGTCTCGGTCGAAAAGCATGGCCGTCCTCCCGGTGGCCCAGGCATTCGCCTGGGATTGGTTCCGTGAGCGGTCGAGCCTCGCGGCGGATACACCCCCACCGTCGCCCCAGGCGCAGGCAAGCGCAACGGAGGCACTGCTATCTCCGAGTGACCACGCCAGCGGTGGAGCAAGTCCCCAGTGTGCCACGTTGGCTGAATCCAGGGTTCGCTACTGCGCCAAAACGGCGCGTGTGGCGCAGTGAACCCACCCTCCGGCACCGACCGCATTCGACACAACAAGCTGGAGTCAAACAGCTTGTGAATTCGCCCGCGCACTGGCACCGCGCCTGCTGATTACCTGAGACATTCTTTGAGTTATGGCAAAGGTAATTGGCATTGATCTGGGCACGACGAACTCCTGCATGGCGATCATGGAGGGGGGCGAGCCGGTGGTGTTGGAGAATTCCGAGGGCAAGCGCACCACCCCTTCGGTGGTGGCCTTTACCAAGTCTGGGGAACGCTTGGTTGGGGACGCTGCCAAGCGCCAGGCGGTGACCAATCCCCGCAACACCGTCTATTCGATCAAGCGCTTCATGGGCCGCAAGTTCGACGAGGTCCAGGAGGAGATCAAACGGGTCCCCTACAAGGTGGTGCGCAGCAGCAACGGGGACGCCGCGGTGCAGACCGAAGTCGGGGGTGAGTCCAAGACCTACACGCCCCCGGAGATTTCGGCCATGATCCTGGCCAAGCTCAAAGCCGACGCCGAGATGCGCCTGGGCGAGAAGATCACCCAAGCCGTCATCACCGTG
>JAJXTA010000426.1 GCA_021784265.1 bacterium
GGCCAGGACCGGCGCCAACAGGCGACAAAGGCTGCTGACTAAGCGGCAGAGGGCGGTTTGGGTGGAACGCCGGCGCGGTGAGTCCGCCGCCTCGGTGTAGAGCCGGTCTTTGACCACATCGTGGTAGAGGGCGGAGAGTTCGACGGCGGCGAACTGGCTCAACCGCTGATAGACGACGTGGAACTGGGCGGCGTCATAAGCGGCCAGCACCTCGGCCTCCACTCGCGCCAAGACTCCCAGAATCCAAACATCCAGTCCGGAAAGCCGGGCGTCCGGTACCCAGTGGTGGGCGGGATCGAAGTCGTAGAGATTGGAGAGCTGGTAACGCAGGGCGTTGCGCAGCACCCGGTAACTCTCCGCGACGGTGTTGATCCGGTCGTCACTAACGATGATGTCGTTGCGAAAGTCCTGGGAGGCCACCCAGAGCCGCAGGACATCGGCTCCCCAGCGCTTGACGTAGCTCTCGGCGGTTTGCGGCTTCTCGTAGCCACCCTGGCTTTGCTTGCTCTTGGAGATCTTCTCCCGGTCCGCATCTACCATGAAGCCGTGGGTGAGCACGGCTTTGAACGGCGGCTGACCGTTAGCGGCCAGGGAGAGCAGGAGCGAGGATTGGAACCAGCCGCGGTGCTGGTCGCTGCCTTCGAGGTAGAGGTCGGCCTGCCAGCTCGCAGGCGCGGTCGGCGCGCCGGGCTCCGCTAGGCGGCGCATCAACACCGCGCGCGAGGACGAGCCGGAGTCGATCCACACGTCCAGGGTGTCGGTAGATTTGGCCACCGCCTCCGGGCCCGCCCAGCCCTCCGGTTTGACCCGGCGCCAGAGGGTGGCGGCGTCCAGTTCAAACCAAAGGCTGGAGCCGTGCGCGGCGAAGAGGTCGGCGACCCGCCGCACGACGGCGGGGTCGAGGATGGGTTGGCGTTGGGCATCGAAGAAGGCCGGCAGGGGCACACCCCAAGCCCGCTGGCGGGAGATGCACCAGTCCGGGCGGGAGCTGACGGCCGCCTGGATCCGGCTTTTGCCCCACTCGGGGATCCACCGCACCTGTTCGATCGCCGCCAAGGCCCGCTGCCGGAACTCCCGATGATCCACCCGGATGAACCACTGGTCCATCGCGCGGAAAATGACCGGCGTCTTGCTGCGCCAGCAATGAGGATAGCTATGCGAATACTGCTGGTGGTGAGCGAGGGCGTGCCGGTGGCGCAGCTCTTCCAACACGGCGGCGTTGGCCTCGCTCCGTCCGTGTTTGGGCAGGATGGCTTTGCCCAGCAGGGCCGCCGGCATCTGTTGGCTGACGGGGAGGTCGTCGGTGTGGGCCAAACACCCGTTGTCATCAACGGGCGAATAGATCGGCAACCCCACCTGCCGCCCCAACCCGTAGTCCTCCAGCCCATGCCCGGGGGCGACATGAACGAAGCCGGTCCCCGTGGTATTCTCGACGAAGTGGTCGCCCGGGTGGAGGCGACCGGTCCGGTCGCAGAACGGGTGGCGGTACTCCAGCGCGCGGAGTTGCGCCGCTTCGAGGCTGCGGAGGATTTGGTAACCTGCCCAGCCGCATTTCTGGGCCACGGTCGGCAGCAGGAGGGTCGAGAGGAGGTAGGTTTCCTCGCCCGCCAGCACCAGTGAGTAGCTGAAGGCCGAGTTGTAGGCGACGGCCAGGTTGGCGGGCAGGGTCCAAGGCGTGGTGGTCCAGATCAGAATGCTCATGCCCGGTTCGCCCAGGACCGGGAACTTGACGTAGCAACTCTGGCTCACGTGGTCCCGGTACTCGACCTCGGCTTCGGCCAAGGCCGTCCGACAGGGGATGCTCCAATAGACCGGCTTCTTGCCGCGATAGACAAAACCCTGCTCGACCAGGTCGGCGAAGAGCCGCAGCTCCTCCGCCTCGTACTGGCGGTCCAGGGTAAGGTAGGGCTGCTCCCAATCACCGAGGACCCCTAGGCGGCGGAACTGCTGGCGTTGGTGGTCGATGAACTTGCGGGCGTAGGCCTCGCAGGCCTGGCGGAGGCTGACCGGATCGACCTCGGGCTGGCCCGCGTGGCGCTTTTCTTGCGTGACCTTGAACTCGATGGGCAGCCCGTGACAATCCCATCCGGGCACATAGGGGGCCCGCCGGCCCCGCAGCGTCTGGTACTTGACGACGAAGTCCTTGAGAATCTTGTTGGCCGCGGTGCCGATGTGGACATCCCCGTTGGCGAACGGGGGGCCGTCGTGCAGAATGAACCGCGGCGCGTCCGCCCGGGCCGCCTGGATCTGGGCGTACAGCCGGCTGGTTTCCCAATGGGCCAGCCGCTCGGGCTCCCGCCGCACCAGGTCCGCTTTCATGGGAAAGTCCGTGCGGGGCAGGTTCAGGGTCTCTTTGTACTCGGTCGCCATGCGCGTTTAAGAGCGACCACGGTAACAAAGGCCCCGGGGCGCCTCAATGGGATATTCGCTGGCGGCGCGCGCGGGGTGAGGAGCGATGGGGCCGCCGCGCCCCCTCTCGACAACGCGCCGGGAGCGTGGCAGGTTAGGGGCGTGTCGGCGGTCAAACTCGAAGCCTTGCGCGCGTTGTTGCGCGATTATGGCTCCTGCCTGGTGGCCTACTCGGGCGGGGTCGATTCGGTCTTTCTGGCCTATGTGGCGCGCGCGGTCCTCGGGGACCGCGCGCTGGCCGTGATTGCCGACTCGCCCAGCCTGCCTCGCGCCGAGCTGGCGGAAGCGCTGGCGGTGGCGCGCCGCTTCGACCTGCCGGTGCGGGTGGTGCGGACCCGCGAGTTCGACAACCCCGCCTATCTGGCTAATTCGGGCAATCGTTGTTACTTCTGCAAGCACGAGCTCTTCACCGAGCTGGCCCCGCTGGCCCGCACCGGCGGCTTCGCGGTCATCGCCTACGGCGAAAACGCCAGCGACGTGGCCGATGTCCGCCCCGGCGCCCAAGCGGCCGCGGAGTTTGCCGTGCGCGCCCCCTTGAAGGAAGCGGGGTTGACCAAGGCCGAGATCCGCGCCCTCTCGGCCCAGTTCGGCCTGCCGACCGCGGACAAGCCGCAGATGGCCTGCCTGAGCTCGCGCATCCCGTCCGGCGAGCCGGTGACCCCCGAGAAGCTCGGCATGGTCGAGCGGGCGGAGGCGGTGTTGCGCGACCTGGGGTTTTATGACCTGCGGGTCCGCCACCACGAGTTGCGCGCGGCGGGTCCCTCGACTCCAGCGCTGGCCCTCGCCGGGGTGCGGCATCTGGCCCGGATCGAGGTGGGGCCAACGGAGTTGGCGCGTTTTCTGGTGGACGGGATGCCCGCGCGGGTGGCTGAGGAGCTGCGCCGCCTCGGCTATGCCCACATCACGTTGGACTTGGAGGGGTATCGGCGCGGGAGCACCAACCCCGTGCCCGCCCGCGCCGCGGCGACAGCGGCGGGAGCGGCGGGAGCGTCCCAGCCCGTCTGACCCCTCCACCGGCTCGCGTGGCCCCCCGCCCGCGCGCGGCCCGGGAGGAGGCTTGCGAACGGGGCGGAAATCAAGCAACTTGTAGGCCAGACAGGTGTTGAGTAGTAGGACATTATGGCACAATTTGCTTATAAGGCGCGCCGCCGTGGCTCCGGCGAGGTAGTCCAGGGGGTGCTGGAGGTGCCGGACCGGGCCGCCGCGTTGCTGCAGATCGAGCGGTTGGGCTTGTTCCCGGTCGTGGTCGAAGTGACGCGGGGGGCGGTGGCCAAGGTCGAGCGGGCGGCGGCGCGCAAGCCGACGACCAGCGGGCTGTTACCGGCGGTGGTGCGGGAGATGCTTTCCCAACAGCGCCGGCCGCGGCTGCAAGAATTGGCCACCTTTACCCAACAATTAGGCAACCTGCTCAAGTCCGGCATGCCCCTCACCGTTGCCCTCAACAGCATGACCCACTTGGGCACCAAAGGGATCGGCCCGGACGTGAGCAAGCAGTTGCGGCAGGATGTCATGGAGGGGAAGAGCCTTTCGGACGCCATGTCCAAACAGCCGGTGATCTTCTCGGACCTGTTCGTGAACATGGTGCGGGCGGGGGAACAGAGCGGCTCGCTCACCGATGTCTTGCAGCGGTTGGCCACGCACTTTGAACGGTTCGCGGAGGTGCAACAGAAATTCGTCTCGGCCCTGATCTACCCGGCCGTCGTCTGCTGT
>JAJXTA010000427.1 GCA_021784265.1 bacterium
CCGATCTGTCACGTGCTGGCCGTCGGCCGAGGCGGCAACGGCTGGATTAAACACCGCCGCCGCCCCCGGGGTGTCGTTGACGGCCACCGGCGCGCTCCAACTCCGGCCGTGATCGACGGACCGGGTGAACAGAATCCGCGGGATCGGGGCGACCAACGGGTTCCCCAGGGCCTGATAGACCACATACAGCACCCCCGCCTGACGGTCGGCGGCCGCCGAAGGCAAGAAACCCATCGAGCGAGCGATGGGATCCAGATAGGGGCTCACCGGCGCCACCACGCTCGCTGGGCCGAAGGTCACGCCCCCATCGGGCGACGCGACCACCTCGATCTGATCGCCCACTGGGCCGGCGAAATTCCAATAAACCACCGCCAGCGACCCGTCGGGGAGGAACAGCGGCTGAGACCCTTGGCAGTGGGGTGAGGTGATGGTGCGCGGGGCCGACCAGTGCTGGCCGCCGTCATCACTATAAGCCAGGTCGATCGGCGTCGGTCCCTGGGCCGCTACGTCGGCGTTGGTGCTCTGGAAGAGGGTCCAGGTGGCTACCAACCGGTCCGCCGTGGGCGTCCCCGCAAAGGTGTTGACGGTCAGCCACGGTTTGTCCGTAAAGAGATTCTGGTTGGTGTAGAGGGCGGGAAGCCGCGGGGCGGCGAACGTCTGCCCGCGATCCGTGGACTTGCTGACCGCCACCGTGGCCAGAAAGTTCGGGGCGACGCCGTTCAGCCCCACCGAGCAGACGTAGAGGTTCCCCTCGAGGTCCAACGCCGCCACCGGGTCCGACACGCGCGCGAAAGGGCCACCATCGACGCCTTGCGCCAACTGCGACACGACCCCGCCGCGCCACGTCACCCCCCCATCTTGGCTCACGGCAGACGCGATCCCGGCCGCCCCGCCGTCGGCATACCGGTTGGCTTGGAAGGTGGCCACCACGAAACCGGGGTCGGTGAAGCTCCGAACGGCCTGTGGCTCGACCTGTGCGAGCGTCCCGCCCGCCAACGCCGGCAGGCCCAGGCCAATGGCCGTGTCCGGACCGATCTCGGGGCTTGACGCCCGTCGATCCGCAGCGCGCCCGGCGGCCGCCAGCAGCAGCGCCACGGCCAGCCGTGCGCTCGCCGCCAGGCCAAGGTTGCAGAAGGAGCGTCTCACGCCCGCCGCCACCCTGGAGGGTCGGGAGAGGTCAGGCAACCCGGAATTTGCGCTTGGCGCAGCCGCGCGCTGGCGGTCTAATGGCGTGGATCGTGAGGAAGCCATGAATGTGAACCTTGCCTACGGCCAGGGCCAATTGGCCATCGACCTCCCGGACGACCGGACGACGGTGATCGAACCGACCCACCAGCCCGGGTTGCCCGACGAGCAAGCGGCGGTGCTCGCCGCCCTGAATCACCCCACCGGCACCCCCCCGCTGCGCGCGTTGCTCCGTCCGACCGACCGCGTGTGCGTGATCTTCACCGACCTGACCCGTGCCACACCCAACCACCGGCTCATCCCGTGGTTGCTCGAGTACCTCGCCTTTGTGCCCCGGGAACAGCTCGTGCTGCTCAACTCGACCGGCACCCACCGGCCCAACACCCGCGCGGAGTTGGAGCGGTTGCTCACCCCGGAGGTGGTCCGCGACTACCGGGTCGTCAACCACGAATGCGAGGACACCGCTTCGCTCGCCCAGCGGGGTGTGACCCGCGATGGCGCCCCGGCCCTGCTCAACCGGCACGCCCTCGACGCCGACCTGCGAATCGTCACCGGGTTCATCGAACCCCATTTCTTCGCCGGCTTTAGCGGCGGGCCCAAGGGACTCATGCCCGGCGTGGCGGGTTTGCCGACTGTGATGAGCAACCACGGCGCCCGCAACATCGGCGACCCGCGCGCCGCTTTCGGCATCACGGAGGGCAACCCGCTCTGGGAAGAGGCGCGGGACATCGCCCTGCGCTGCGGCCCCAGTTTCCTGCTGAACGTCACGCTCAATACCCGCCGCGAGATTACCGGCGTCGTTGCCGGGGACCTCATCGCCGCGCACAAGGTCGGCATCGAAGCCGTCCGCCGCTCGGCGATGCAACGGGTCAAGGCCCCCTTCGAGGTGGTGGTCACCACCAACAGCGGCTACCCGTTGGACCTCAACCTCTACCAGGGCGTCAAAGGGATGAGCGCCGGCGCGCGGATCCTCCAACCCGGCGGGACCCTGATCCTGGCCTGCGAATGCCGGGAAGGGCTCCCGGCCAACAGCCCCTTGGACAAGTTGCTGCGCAGCGCCGCCGGCCCGGAGGAGATTCTCGCCTTGCTCGCCACCCCGGGGTTTGTCCGCCCGGAACAATGGCAGGCCCAGATCCAGGCCCTGATCCAGCGCCAGGCGAACGTCCTGCTCCACAGCTCCTTGCCCGACGCCGTGGTAAAGGCCGCCCACCTGACCCCCTGCCATGACATCGCCGCCACCGTGCGCCAACGGCTCGCCGCCCTCGGACCCGCGGCGCGGGTGGCCGTGCTGCCCCAAGGACCGCTGACCATCCCGTACCTGGCTTGAACTCACCGGTTGAACCCGGCCCGATCATGCGCACCTTGATGCTCCGACTCCTCGAGGTCGGGCGTGCTTTCGCAACGCTCCTGGCCGCCTTCTTGTTGAGCAGCGCGACGATGGCCGGCCCGGCGCCCGCCCCGCCCCATCCCAACATCTTGTTCATCCTCGCCGACGACCTCGGCTATGGCGACGTGGGCTGCTACGGCCAGCAACGCATCCAGACTCCCCGGCTGGACCAGTTGGCCGCGCACGGGGTCCGGTTCACGCAGTGCTACGCCGGTTGCACCGTCTGCGCCCCCTCCCGCTGCTGCCTCATGACGGGGCTGACCACCGGCCATGCGCGCATTCGGGGCAACGCCCGCTACCCGCTGGAGCCGCAAGACCTCACCGTGGCCAGGGTGCTCCAACAGGCGGGTTACCGGACGGCGCTCATCGGGAAGTGGGGGCTGGGCGAGGCCGGCACCACTGGCGCCCCCACCCGCCAAGGGTTCGACGAGTTCTTCGGCTACCTCAACCAGGCCCACGCCCACAACTATTACCCGAGCTACCTCTGGCGCAACGAGACCAAGGTCCCGCTCCGTAACCTCGTTCCCAACGAGAACAGCCAGGGGGGCGGCGTGAGCGTCAACCGCCTCGATTACAGCCACGACCTCTTCGTCCAGGAAGCCCTCGCGTTCCTGGACCGCAACCAGCGCCGCCCCTTCTTCCTCGAGCTGGCCTTGACCATCCCCCATGCCAACGACGAGGCCGGCCAGCAGGGCATGGAAGTGCCCGACGACGGCCCCTACGCCCAAAAAGACTGGCCCACCCAGGAACGCCACAAGGCGGCTATGATCACCCGCCTGGACCGCGACGTCGGGCGGCTCCTGGACCGCCTCCACCAACTGGGACTCGAGCAAACAACCGTGGTCTTCTTTACCAGCGACAACGGACCGCACCGCGAAGGCGGGGCGAATCCGGCCTTCTTCCAGAGCTCGGGCCCCTTGCGCGGCATCAAGCGGGATATGTACGAAGGAGGCATCCGCATCCCGATGATCGTCCGGTGGCCGGACCACACCCACCCTGGCACCGTAAGCACCTACGCCTGGGCGTTTTGGGACTTCCTCCCCACCGCGGCCGCCCTCGCCGGGGTAACTCCACCGCCACGGCTGGATGGCGTTTCCGTCTTGCCCGCGATCCTCGGCAAACGGGAAGCCCCCCACCCCTACCTCTATTGGGAATTCCACGAGCGCGGCTTCCAACAAGCCCTGCGGATGGGAGATTGGAAGGCCGTGCGCCTGGGACCCAATCGGCCCCTGGAACTCTACCAGCTTTCCTCGGACCCCGGCGAACAACACAACGTCGCTGCCGAACACCCGCGGGTGGTGGCCAAGATCGAGCGTTACCTCAAAACCGCGCGCACTGACTCCGAGCACTGGCCCGTGAAACCCGCCCGCGCGCGGGCCGGGAACTAGGCCGCCGGGTGGGCGCGGCCGCGGGGGTGGGGCCCGCCTTTTCGGGGTTTCTCCCGCGGGTTCGAACTCCAGCGTCGTTGCCGGTGGAACCGGCCCGCTCCCGGGCGCGGCGGAAGGCCGCCCCGCGCAAAGGATTGCGGCGTTGCTG
>JAJXTA010000428.1 GCA_021784265.1 bacterium
ACCAAGGCCCCGGTGCCGAGCCCGACCACGGCGATGTGCCGCGGCGATGGCAGCCGCTGGGCCAACTCCATGATCCGGGCGGCGGGCCCGCCCCGATGGTAATAGGCGGTCGGGACGCATTGAAGCATCGGGGCCAGGAATTGGCGCCCGTGCACGGTATTGCCATGCACCAAGCAACGGCTGGCGCCGTTGGGGTCCAAGCGGACGCGGGAGACGCCAAAGAAATCCCGCTCGACGTACAACGTCCGGCCGCGCGGGTCCGGCGCGGCCAGACTCCCCAGCGCGATGGCAGCCAGGGCGGCGTAGAACCGCCAGGGCCGGGTCACCAGCAGGTAGGCCACGACCAGCGGCAGCCCAAAGGCCAGCGCGTTTCTCCCCTGCACTGCCCAGGCGGTTTTGGGCTCCGCCCAGTGGGCCAGAAGCGCGGTGCCCACCCCCAGGATGGCCGCGGCCAGCAGATCGCTGAGGCGTGGACGGCGCGGACCCGGGTGGGCGGTCGCCGCCGCCGGCTCGAGCTTCGCCGCGGGCCGCGCACCGCCCGCCACGGGGGCATTGGCGCCCCCCCGCCCCGTGCTGCACGCGTGGAGGAGGCCGACCGCCGCAATGCCCAGCGGGTATTCCAGCACCGTGCGAAACAGATTGGGGGCGAGGAGGGCGTTGAACACCCCGCCCAACACCCCGCCAGCCGAGACCCAAAGGTAAAACTCCGTCAAATACACCGGCGCGGGGCGGTCCGCGGCCAACCAACCGTGGCAGAACCAGGCAGCGAGGAAGAGGAAACCCAGGTGAAAGGCGGTCAGCACCAGGAACGGCTCCGTGGCGCGCGATAAGAACAGGAAGACCAGGCCGACCATCCCCACCGGGAGGGCCCGCGCGGCAACGCCGCGCGGGAGCCACTGCCGGCGGCTGAACGCGAGGATAAAGGTGAGCAGGTAAACGGCCAGGGGTATGACCCAGAGCAAGGCCACCGCCGCCAGGTCGGTGGAGATGTAGGTGGTCACCCCAAGCATGAGGCTGGAAGGGACGAAAGCCAGCACCAACCAGAGGCCCTTGCGCCGCCACCCGAGGGCCCCGCCCGCCTGGGCGGTGGCAGGCGCGGGCGCCGGGGGCGCGCCGCTCGGGTTCGCGCGCCACACGGCGCCGGCGCAGAAGACAAAGCACGTGATCAGCAGCAGGAACCCTAGTGTCCACCACCGGCTCTGCTCGCCTAAACGCAAGGCCGGCTCCAGCGCCGTCGGATAGGCCAGCAGTGCCAGCAGGCTCCCGGCGTTGCTCGCGCTGTAGAGAAAGTACGGATCGACCCCGGCGGGGTGGCCGCTGGCCGCGAACCACTTCTGTAATAACGGCCCGCTGGCGGCCAGGGCGAAGAAGGGGAGCCCGACAATCACCGTCAACGCCCCGAGTACCCAGAGGGCCGGGTGGGTGGTCGCGGTCGGGGCGTTGGCGAGCCGGATGGGGATGGCAATGGGAAGAACGCACAACCCCGCTACCAGGAGCGTCAGGTGGAGGCACGCTTGTCGGCGCAAGCCGAGCCAGCGCGTGGTCCAATGCGCGTAGGCGTATCCCGCCAAGAGCATGGCTTGAAAGAAGACCAGGCTCGTGTTCCACACCGCCGGGGTGCCGCCCAGCAGTGGCAGGAGCATCTTGGCCACCAGGGGCTCGACCCAAAACAGCAACACCGCGCTCAGCAACACGGTTGCGCCGTAGAGCCACGGCAACGCGGGGCCACGCGGGGCAGGGGAAGAGCGAGGGATCAAGGCCACGCGGTTAGGCGGCGCGGAGGTGGTTCCTCCGGTTGGGTTGGCCGGGCGGGCAACATCACCAAGGCCTCTCCTAGAGGGAGCTTTGCAGAATCCCCAGCATCTCGACCGAGGTCAGCGTCACCGGATTGGCTTTCATGCTGCTGGCGCGCGCAGCCTTGTCGGCCACATCCGGCAACTCGGCGCCCGTGAGCCCGTAAGCGCGCAACCCGGGAATCGCGAGCTGGGCGCAGAGGTCGCGGACCCACTCGACGCCGGCTTCGGCGCGGACGTCGGGACGGCCGGTGAGGAGGGCGGCGAGCTGTTCAAAGCGAGCCAGGAGCGGGCTGCGAGGCTGGCGGGCCCGCAGGGCGCGGACATTGGCCGCCATCGTAGGCGGCAGGAGCGCGGCGCAGACCGCGCCATGCGGGGCGGGGAACATGCCTCCGATGGGCCCGGCGAAGCCATGCACCGCGCCCAGGCCGGCGTTGGCCAGGGCCAGCCCGCCATAGAGGCTGGCCAGGGCCATGTCCTCCCGCGCGGGGGCGTCGCGGCCGTCCTGGTAGGCGCGGAGCAGGGACCGTGCTACCCGGCGCAGGCCCTCACGACAGAAGGCATCGGTGCAGGGATTGGCCCGCACACTCACATAGGGTTCAATCAACTGGGTCAGCGCGTCCAGACCGGTGGTGGCGGTCAGGGCTGGGGGCAAGGCGTACGTCAATTGGGGATCGACCACGGCCAGGCGCGGCAGGAGCTGCGGGCTGCGCAGGCTCACTTTGACTCGCTGGGGCGGTGACGCCAGGACGGCGTTCCTGGTCACCTCAGCCCCAGTGCCGGCGGTCGTCGGGATCGCCACCCACGGGGCCGCCGGTTGGGTCAAGGGCTGGCCGCGTCCGATCACCTCCAGGTAATCGAACAAGTCCCCCGGGTTGGTCAGGAGGCCGGCGATGGCCTTGGCCGCATCCAACGCGCTGCCACCCCCAAAACCGACGACGAGCGCGCACCGTTCCCGGCGCGCCAACGCCGCGCCCTCGCGCACGACGTCAGTGGTCGGCTCCCCGGAGACCGGGAGGTGACAGGCATCGACCGCTTGCTGGCGCAAGGCGGCGGCGAACGCGGTCGCCCGCTGGGCTGAGCGCCCGGTGACCAGCAGGGCCCGGCGCCCGAAACCGGCGACCAGGGGGACCGCCTCGTCCACGGCGCCAACACCGAAGAGGATCCGTCCGGCGGTGGCGAACTCGAAACGGAGGGCGCGCTCCGGCCGGAGCGCGGCCGGGTCTTCACCAGCCCCGGTCATCGGGGAAGAGGTTGGTCAGCTTGACGCTCTGGCGCGGTTCGGCCATGAGCGGGGCGACTGTATCCCGCCAGAGTTGATAGTGCGGTGTTGCTTTATGTTGTGCCGGCGCCTCGGCGGTCCGATAAACCTCCACCAAGACGAAGCGGGTCGGGTCCTCAGCCTGCTGCAGCACGTCGAAGCGCGCGATGCCCGGCTCGCGCAGGCTCTGGCGGGCGTTCTCGAGCGTAGCTTCCTTGAAGGCCACGATGCCCTCGGGCTTGACCCGGACCTGGACATGGACAACTAACATGAGCGGAGTATCCCGCCGGGCCCGGCCGGAGGCAAACCGTTTGTGGCCGGCGCGGGAGCCGCCGACCGCGCGGCGGGACTTTCCCCGCGCCCGACCTCGTGGTATGATAAGGCCAGGGTGCATCGAGCAATGGTCGGCCAGCCGCTATCTCGCCAGAAACCTGCCGGACACGGTTCGGCAGGCTCCTGGCCCGGACGATGATCACCGGTTACCATCGTCCGGCCTTGTACCGCCCTCTCCCGCTTGGCGGGAGAGGGTCGGCGATTGGGGTGTGCCGGGAGGCGGCGTTCACCTTGATCGAGCTGTTGGTGGTGATCGCCATCATCGCCATTCTGGCGTCCCTGCTCCTGCCGGCGTTGTCGCGGGCCAAGGCCAAGGCGCGGCGGATCGTCTGCGTCAATAACGTCAAGCAGTTGGCCATCCTCTGGACGCTCTACAGCACCGACAACCACGACGAACTCGCCCCCAACGGCTACGGCAACGCCCAGACCCTCGGGGGCCACAAACTCTGGGCGGTCGGCTACGAGCATATCGACCCGCCGTCCTTCACCAACCTCGCCTACTTGGTGGACCCGCAGTACGCCAGCTTCGCCGCCTACACCCGGGACCCAAAAATCTATAAGTGCCCCGAAGACCGGAGCACGGTGGCGATCGAAGTGCCCGGCCCGAATAACGTCGTCACCCAATCGTTCCCCAAACTCCGCACCTACGCGCTCAACTCCTACATGGGGTGGCGGGACGACATCCCGTCGTTCAACGACGCGCGGTTCTGGAACTTCCAT
>JAJXTA010000429.1 GCA_021784265.1 bacterium
ATGGCGCGTTAAATCCGCTGAAGCGTTGCCTCGGCCGGGGGCCAGAAACCACGGGCCGACTTGACCGGGCCGGGGAACGCCGACGAAATGTCGGACCTGAGGACAGTTACCATTCGAGAGCTGGATCGAGAGCCGGACGTGGTTTTGGACCCCGGCGACCGGGAAGGGAGGGTGCGGGTTCGCCGGGGCAACGGGCGAACGGACCTGGTGCGGCCGGAGAACGGCCCGGAGCGGATGACGACGGTGCCAGGTGTTGGCGCGCGGCTGGCTAAGGTGGTCCCCAAACCCCTAACCCGCGCGCAAACGCGTTTAACCGACAAGCTGATCGCGGGAGAATGAGACCTTACGCCGACACGAATTTTTTCCCCCGGCTCTGCCTTCGGCTGCCCGACGCCGACCTCGCGGCGCAACTGGTGGCTTGCGACACGTTCTGGAGCTTCGACCCAAAAGCGTCGAGGCTCGCCGCATTGGAGGGATTGCGCACGGGTTGATCGCCACTGCGCCGCCTGGTGGAGCAGGCCAGCCGGACGTCCTGGCCAAAACGCTCGAAATCGCGCAGCGTCTTGGAGTGCGGCAGTCCTCTGCCGCTTTGGCTTGCTCGCGCAATGGTCAACCGAATTCTGAGCCACGACGCTGGCCAGGCGCGCCTGAGACCTCATGTCATCTGTGCCATGCATCGCCGCTCATCTCTCACTTCAGCCTCACCCGGTCGTAGGCGTCCCACTGGGACATGTCCGAGAGGATCACGCGGTCGCCCACCTGGAGGCCCTGGCGGATCTCGACGGTCGTGACCGAGCTGCGCCCGAGTTTGACCGGTACCCGCACGGCTTCCTTGCCCCCCTCGACCACCTTGAACAGGCCCACCGTGCTTTCCGGTTGGCCTTGCACCGGACGCCCCACGTAGAGCACGTTCTCCAGCCGCTCCAACTCGACGGTGCCATCCACGGTCAGGTCGGGCACCGCCCCTTTGGGCAGCGGCCCGTCCAGCGCCACATCGACGGTGACCGTTCCATTCTGGACGGAGGGGTCTTTGCGCACCACGTGGCCCGGAATGACGCCGTTACGGGTGTCCACGGCGGCGCTCTGGCCAAGCTGGACATCTTTCGCCTGGGTCTCGGCGATTTTGATCTCGGCCTTCAGTCGAGCCGGGTTCGCCACTCGGGCCAGGTTGGCGCCCGCGGCCATTTGCTGGCCCACGCGGAGGGGGATCGTGCCGTCGCCCAACATTTGCAGGACGCCGTCCAGGCCCGCGCGGACCCGCAGGGAGTCCACCTGCTCTTGCTTCAACGCCAGTTGGGCCCGCATCTGTTCTACGGCGGCCTCCTGCACCGCCAACTGGGCTTGGATCGCCGCGGCCATGATCTTGAAGCGTTCCTGTTCGATGTCCCGCACCTTTCGCAGCTCCTCCGCCTTGGTCTCGGATTGGCGCAAGGTGATCGCCGGCACCAAACCATCCTTGGCGAGGGCGTCATTGACTTCCGCCTCGAGTTTGGCCTGCTGGTAATTGGACTCCGCCGATGTCGCCACCGACTGCTGCGTGAGGCGTTGACTTTCCAGTTGCACTCGCAAGTTGGCGAGGGTTGCCTCCGCCCCCTTGAGTTGCCACTGGGCGTCAAAGGCCGCCTGCGTCAGCTCCGGGTTGGTCAGCTCGAGGATTACGGTGTTGGACGTCACCGCCGCGCCCGGCAGCACGTTGATGCGCTCGATCCGGCCAGGGTTCACCGCCGGCAACCAGCGGATCTCCACCGGGACCAGCGTTCCGTTGCCCCGCACTTGCCGCAGCATCTCCCCGCGCTTGACTCCGTCGAGATACGGATTTTCAACCACCGGCGCCGCAGGCTTGAGGCGGGAGAGGGTGAGGGTGATCACGCCCAGCAGGATGAGCGCCCCAACGCTCCAGAGGATTCGGCGCCGGCGCTTGCGCCGGGCCAGTTCCGGTCGCGGTATGTCCATGGAATGCTGATCGTGGAACTTCAGCCGCCCAGGGTCGAGCGTTTTAGCTTCGGAGTTCTGCCCTGCCGGCCGCGAGAGGTCCAGGTGCATACCTCAGATCAGGGGTGCGATGGGCAGGGGCGCGCGGGCAAGGGCGAGCCGTTCCCAGGCCTCTAACAGCTCGGCTTGGTGGGCCGTCGCCCATTCCACCACCATCCGCCGCACTCGCAGCGGGGCTTCGCCCTGCAGGATGCGCACCGGCGCGATGCCCACCACAAGTTCCGCCTCGCCGTAGATCGCGTGAAAATGGGCGGTCCATTGCCGCAGGAACAGCATCCGGATTACGATCCCATAGAATTTGGAGACGACTGGCATAACACAAACTGGTTCCGCTGCATGCCTCGCTGGTCCCGAGGCTCGACTTTGTTGGTAGGCACGCCGCGTGCCAGGAACCGCGATTAGTGTAAGACGTTGGTGAACAGTAGTTAACAAAAACAACCTCCCCCCTGCCGGCGCTGTCGCCGACCCGGGAGTGGGATGGGGCCGTCCCAGAAGTGGGACGCCGCCGCCGGCTCGTTGCCAGGACGACGCCCTCTTACGTGAGCGGCAACCGCACGCGCGCTACACACCCGCGTTGGTCGGGTCGGTTGGCGAGTGTCAGGCTGCCGCCGTGTCGCTCGGCGATCTGCCGACAGAGGACCAGACCGATCCCAGTGCCTTTGGGTTTGGTGGTGAAGAACGGTACGAACAGATTGGCGGTGTTCGCGAGCCCTGGCCCGTCATCTTCGACCCAGAGTTCGACGTCATTGCCCGCCTTGCGCCAGCCGACCCGCACGCCCCCACCCGTCTCCTGGGCCGCCTCGACGGCATTCCGCGCCAAGTTGATCAATAGCTGATCCAGTTGGTCGCCGTCCGCGGCGAGCGTCAGGGCCGGGCCCGGCGCGACGGCGATCCCCACCCGCGTCTCGAGCCCCACGATCCGCCCAACCCACTGGCTCACCGGCACCGGGCCGCGCCGGGGCGCCGGGAGAGCCGCCACGCGCGTGTAGGCCTCCATGAAGCGGCTGAGTCCTTCAGCCCGGCTCGAGATGATGTTCAGGGCCCGCCCCATGTCCTCCTGCCAATCGGATGGTTTCGGGTCTTTGGATAACACGCCGGACATGGTGGCCGCGAGGGAGCGGATGGGGGCCAGGGAGTTGTTGAGTTCATGGCCCAGCACCCGCACCAACCGCTGCCAGGCGTGCAGCTCCTCCTCGCGCAACGCCCGGCTTAAGTCCGAGAGCACCAGGAGGTGGTGCACCACCCCTTCCTGGCGAAACACCCCCTGATGAACGCCCCAGCGTCCTTTGCCGCCTGGGAATTCTTTCTCGATCGTCGCCGGGGGAGAGGGACGAACGCATTCCGCCAAGCCCAGTTCCTCTGCCGCCCGCCCCAGCAATCGCTCCGCCGGCTGGGCCAGGAGGCGTTCGCCCGCCCGGTTGACCAGGCGCAGGAGGTGCGCGCCGTCAAAGGCGAACACCGCGACATCGATCTCCGCCATGACCTTGCGCAGCAGCGCGGTGGCCTCCAACGCCCCGAGGCGTTGGGCCCGGAGTGTCTCCACCAAGCCGTTCAGCTCCCGATGCACCTCCGCCAGCACATCCCCTTCCCGCCCCCCACGCGCTCGGACCGAGTAATCCTCCTCACGCAACCCCGCCAGCAGGTTGGAAAGGGTTTGCAGCGGGCGCATGATGCGCGCCCGCAAGACGAGGCCACAGCCCAGCCAGCCGCCGAGCACGACCACCGTGAGGGTCCAATGTGCCCCAGGCGCCAAATGCGCTCGCCAGAGCAGCACCAGCGCCAGCACGCCCCCCGGCAGGCCAGCGCCCCAGGCCAACAGGAGCATCCGGTCCTCGAACGCCAGCCGGGGTGGACGCTGGGGCTGGTCTGGGCTCACGACAGAGGCGGGTGGCTCGCTTGTCCGCACCGCGGGCCGCCCTCGGACCGCACCACCACGCCGCCGCAGATGGCGACGCGAGTCGATCCGGCGTCGCGGCTCGGGCGGCAGCCGTCTGGCACGGTCGTGCTCCGAGGCACTCGAGGCGCCCGCCACCACCCCGCCGCCACGGGCAGGGTGTCGCCGAGCCCGGCCTCGAGGCTGCCGCAGTGCCGCTTCCCGGTGGCCGTGGGGGG
>JAJXTA010000430.1 GCA_021784265.1 bacterium
CCCATGCCGGGGTCCTGCCGGTCGAGACACTGAAAGCCTCCCCAGCGGTGGATTGGGTGGGGCGGAAGGAGTTCGATTTTACGTGCAAGGAAGTGGCCGAAGGCCGGCCGCTGGCCGAAGTTCGCGGGCTCTCGTACCGGCAGGCGGGCAAGATCATCCACAACCCGGAGCGCGACCTCATCACGGACATGGATGTCCTGCCGTGGGTGGTGGATACCTACAAGCGGGACTTGCAGATCGAGAAGTACTTCATCGGCTATCTGCTGCACCCCTATCTGAGCCTCTACACCGGGCGGGGCTGCCCGGCGCAATGCACCTTCTGCCTTTGGCCCCAGACCATCGGTGGCCACAAATACCGCGTCCGTTCGGCCGAAAACGTGGCCGCCGAGATGGCCCATGCCAAGAAGCTCTTTCCCCAGGTCAAAGAGTTCTTCTTCGACGACGACACGTTCACCGCCAATCTGCCCCGGGCGCGGGACATTGCCCGTCAGCTCAAGCCGCTGGGGCTGACGTGGTCGTGCAACAGCCGGGCCAACGTCAACTACGAGACGATCAAGCTCCTCAAGGACTGCGGCCTGCGCCTGTTCCTGGTGGGCTACGAATCCGGGAGCCCCGAGATTCTCCAACGGATCAAGAAGGGTGTTACCCTCGAGGAAGCACGGGCCTTCACCCGCGCCTGCAAAGAGATCGGCGTGGTGATCCACGGCACGTTCATCTTGGGCCTGCCGGTCGAGACCAAGGAAACGATCGAGCAAACGATTCGCTATGCGATGGAGCTGGATGTGTTCAGCATCCAAGTCTCCCTGGCGGCCCCGTATCCCGGCACCGAGCTCTACGAGATGGCGCGCCAGAATGGCTGGTTTGCCAAACGCGACAAGACCGACATCGTCCACGGCGACGGCCTCCAGCAATCCACCCTCGAATACCCCGGCTTGTCGAAGGAGGAGATTTTCGAGGCGGTGGAGCAGTTTTACCGGCGTTACTACCTGCGGCCCAAGCCGATCCTGCGCATTATCCGGACCATGCTCGAGGACAAGGACGTGTGCGTGCGCCGGTTGCGGGAGGGCTACGAGTTCTTCCGCACCATGGCCCAGCGCCGCGAGGACCTCGAGACCGCCCGGGGCGCCGCCGTTCCCGCGTGAGCGCGGCCAGTGTTGACCCGGGATGGCGCCGGACGGCGAAGCGCCGTGGGGCAGCTCGCGCCCGCGCGCATCGTCGCGGTCGGTGCCGTTAGCCTGCGATCGCGTCATGTCCCCAGGAACGTCCCTAGCCCCGGCCGCGGCCGCGACCAATCTGGAGGCCCTGGCCGCCGCGCTGGAGGCTTACCAACCGAACACGGCCGCGCACCCCGACGACCACTACGCTTTCCTGGTCTGCCAAGAGGCCCTGCTGGCCGCCCGCGCCGGGAACTACGGCGTGGGCTGTCTGCTCACCGATCCCGCCGGGCGCGTCATCGTGCGCGGCCACAACCAAGTCTTTCAACCGCGGTTTCGCAGCGATCTCCACGCGGAGATGGTGGTCCTGAATCACTTCGAGCAGACCTGCCCGGAGCTGACCGACCTGAGCGGGTATCAGCTTGTGGTCTCCCTGGAGCCCTGCCCCATGTGCTTGAGTCGCATCCTCATGGCGGGCATCGGCGTCATGCGCTACGTCAGCCCGGACCAGGGTGGGGGCATGATCGGCAATCTCCATGCCCTGCCGCCCAGCTTCAAGACCTTGGCGGGGGGACAGGTGTTCGGTCAGGCGCGGTGCTCGGCCCAATTGCGTCAGCTTGCTCTCAGCCTGTTCACCCAGAATCTGGCGGAGCTGCGTGAGCGCTTGCTCCAGCGCCGGCCCCGCGGTTGAACTCGAGGGGCGGCGGCCCGGCCGCGCCCGAGGGGGGTGAGTGTCGCGGGGGCGACGGCCAGAGGAGGGGTAAACTGTTCTGGATGCCAGGCCGGCGTGCTGGTAAGGTCCTGTGCGCGTCCCGAAATGGATAATCTGCCACAAGTCATGAAGCGAATCCCGTTGCTCAAGCCCCTCGTCCTCCTTCCCCTGCTGCTGCTCCTCGGTGCCAACTCCGCCCAGGCCCGCCATCTGACGGCCTTGGATCGCTACGTGGCGGCCCCGGACCCGCACTACGCCTATCAACTGCTCCACACCGTGGCCGGGCAGGGCTACACGACCTATGTCCTGGAAATGACTTCCCAACAGTGGCTCACCACCGCGGAAGTGAATCACCCGCTCTGGAAGCACTGGCTGATCATCACGCGGCCTGAGGCGGTCACGCATCCCACGGGTCTCTTGTTTATCGGGGGCGGCAGCAACGAGAGACCGGCTCCGACCGAGGCGGACCCCAAGCTCGTCAAGATCGCCCTGGCGACCCATTCGGTGGTGAGCGAATTGCACATGGTTCCCAACCAACCGCTCATCTTCGGCAACGACGGCCACCCGCGGGTTGAGGACGATTTGATCGCCTACACCTGGGACAAGTACTTGCGCACCGGCGACGACCGCTGGCCCGCCCGCTTGCCCATGACCAAGAGCGCCGTCCGGGCCATGGACACCATCACCAGCTTCTGCGCCGCCGCCGGCGGTGGGGTGAGAGTGGATAGCTTCGTGGTGGCGGGGGGCTCCAAGCGCGGGTGGACCACCTGGACCACCGCCGCCGTCGATCCGCGGGTCAAGGCGATCGTGCCCATGGTGATTGACCTGCTGAACATCGAGCCCTCCTTCAAACACCACTGGGAGGCTTACGGCTTCTATGCGCCCGCCGTCCATAACTACGTCGAAGCCGGGATTATGGAGTGGCAGGGCACGCGGCAGTACCGCAACTTGATGAAGATGGTTGAGCCCTACGAATACCGCGACCGGCTCACGATGCCCAAGTTCATCATCAACGACACCGGGGACCAGTTCTTCCTGCCGGACTCGAGCCAATTCTACTTCAAGGACCTGCGGGGGGTGAAATACCTGCGTTACGTCCCGAACACCGACCACTCGCTCAAGAACAGCGATGCCGCCGAGACCCTGCTCGCCTGCTACAATGCCGTGTTGACCCAGGCCCATTTGCCCCGCTTTTCCTGGACCACGGCGGCCGATGGGGCGCTCCGCGTCCAGACCATCGACCCTCCCGCCGCGGTCAAACTGTGGCAAGCCACCAATCCTGACGCCCGCGATTTCCGCCTCGAAACTCTCGGCCCGGTGTGGACCAGCACCGACCTGGCCGACGAAGGGCATGGCGTCTATGTGGGCCGCGTGCCCAAGCCGCCCAAAGGCTGGACCGCCTTCATGGTCGAGCTCACTTACAAGCCCCAGGACGGCCCGGTGCCCTTCAAGTTCACCACCCAAGTGAACGTGGCGCCCACCACCATGCCGTTCAAATTCCCGGCCCGTCAGCAGGCGCAACGTTAGCCGACGGCGTTCGGGCCGCGCGGGGCGGCGTCTTTCGCCCACCGCCGGGCCGGGCGTGGCGCCAGCCTTTGCCCCCGCGGCGGTGGGCCGGCCTAGCCCATCCCTGACCCGCGTTGCGCTGACCTCGGAACTCGCGCGGGTCGTCGGCCTTTGACCCCCGCGGGGCTCCGCCTGTGCCCGCGGCCGGCGGCCAGCCGCCGCATCAGCCGCCGCATCAGCCGCCCCGCCCCATCGCTCGTCCGAGAATCCGCCTCGGACCGCTGACAAAACTTTGTCCCTTACGGGACAAAGTTTTGTCAGCGGCGGGGGAGTGCTCCCTGAGAAGCTTGCGCCACGCGGCGCATTCATGAGATTCATACCTTTGGTAGTGTTAGTTAAATAAGTTAGACAAACTTTTGTGGCGGCGTATGGTCCCCGCTGGCAGGCATGGCGTGGCGCCCGCCCCCGGCCCGGCTCGGGTTGGGTCGGGCCAGGGCGCGGGATGAAGCACGTGGTCCGGCAACCCCGGGAACGGGCGCCGGAAACCCGGCTCGCCCCGAGCGGGCGCGGCACGCCGCCGCCACTGAAAGTGTCTATGACGTCAGATATTGTGAAATCGTCGGCTGCGACCGCGCGTCGCGGGGCCTCAGGAAAACTGGGTTGGCTGCAGAATCCGGTCTGGAACAAGGGGACCGCCTTCACGGCGGCGGAACGCGAGGCGCTCGGGCTG
>JAJXTA010000431.1 GCA_021784265.1 bacterium
CCACCGCGTCTTGGCCGAAATGGCCTCCAGGAGACGGCTCAGGGACCAGCCTTCAATCCGGGCATCGACGGAGTTCTCCTTGACCCGCCATTCCAGAACCCCATCCGTCGGTGGCGCCTCCCCCGCGGCCGGGGCGCCCACACACCACACCCCGAGCCCGCCAAGAGCCCAGGCCCAACACATCACCTGCCGCAGCAACGACCGCATGGGGACAAGTTAGCTTACCTGGGGCGAAAAGAAAGTCTCCGGTTGACCTCACCGGACCCGGACCGGGACGAGGCCTCCGCCCGGTTCACTCCCTGGAGCGGGCAGTGATCCCCGGCCCGTGGGTGGGAATCTCGACCTCCCGCTCGCGGTGCGGCCGCCCGGCGGATCTCGGCCGGGGGCGCCTGAGGCCGGGCCCGGGGCCGCCGCAGGCTACGGGTCAAGCTGACCCGCGTCGGAGGGGGTCACGCTCCAACTGACCTCCCAGTGGGGCTGGTCGTCGTTGTTCCAGCGGGCCCGCCAAATGCCGTTCTTGGGATCGATGACATCATTGCGCCGGGCGGCCATCGCGTGGCCGTCGGCGAACATCAGGTCGGTCTGGTAGTTGTGGCGGTTGGAGGGCCACTGGCTGTGGCCGGCAGAATTGTCCGTAGGGTCCATGTTGGCGTCGAAACTGATCAAGGCCGGGTTGGCCTGCGCCTTCACGTCGCCCAGCATGATCATGTCCGCCGGGCTCACCACCGTGGTGTCGCTCACCGGCCCTTGGTACCAGCCGCCGTCGATGTCCCCGCCCAAGCCCAACTGAGGTCGATGCGACAGGTCCAGCCCCCAGTCATTGTCGCCGTAGGAAAAACGGGAGTTGCTCGTCACGGCGAACGGATCATACCCGCCCCAGGGGCTGGTCCCGCCGAGCGTCTTGTTGACGTTGGTGTCCCAGGCGGCGTTGGGGAGGGCCGCCGGGCAATAGAACACCGCGCGGTTGGTGCCCATCTCGCCCAGCAAACGCACCGGCCAGACGTAGTAGTAGGGCGAAACGACGGTCGAGCCGCTGCCCGGGTACTGTTTGTAGTCCTGGACATACATGATCGTGGCCAGGCCGATCTGGCGGAGGTTGTTGATGCAGGCTGTTTGCTTGGCCTTGGCTTTGGCCTTGGCCAGCGCGGGCAGCAGCATCGCGGCCAAGATCGCGATGATGGCGATGACCACCAGTAACTCGATCAAGGTAAAGCCGCGCCGCGCCGGGGCAGGGTTCCGGCCGACGGACCACCTCGCCTTCGCTTGCCGGGCGGCACCTGGCTCAGTTCCTATAACGTGGCGCATAACGCAGACTAGTTTATGGTCCACCGTCCTTTTAGTCAAACCCACGGCGGGACGCCCTGTGCGTCTGCCCGCACACGTCAGACGTAGAGGGCGCTGGTGAACGCCCGATGAAAGCGCGCGGCGATGGGGTGACGCACCCCCAGGAACTGGAAGATCGCCTTGCAGGCCTCCTTGGCCGCGCCCCCGCCATAATCGTGCTGCTGTTCCAACACCTGGATAAACGCCGCCAGGGCCGCCGCAAAATCGCCCGCGCGCAGATGCCGGCTCCCTTCAAGATAGCCCGCTTGCCCTCGTCCGGCGGGCACTTCGCCCGGGCGCTCCGCCCCGAGAACCACCCGCGCCAAGACCTCCAGCGCCCGCGCTTGGTCGCCCCATTCCTCCCCCGTCTCGACGGGTCGGGTCAGGTCGGGGATCTTCCCCGGCTCACTCCCGAGCAGGCAACTGGCCAACAACACCCGCGCCTCGGCCCGCGTCGGCTCGGCCGCCACCACCGGTTCCAACAACGCCCGCGCCTCGGCCGGCCGACCCGCCTCGACCAGACGCCGGGCTTCCGCCACCTGGCCTGCCCGCGGCGAGGGCATCGCCCGCTCCAACCAGCGCCGAACCTCCCCCTCCGGCAGCGCCCCCACGAACTCATCCACGACCGCGCCGTGGAAGAACAGTTTGACGTTGGGAATGCTCCGAATGTCGAACCGGGCCGCCAGCTCCGGCTGTTCCTCCGTGTTCACCTTCACCAGCAGCCACCGTCCGTCCGCCACGGCGGCCAGCCGCTCCAACACCGGCCCTAGAACCCGGCAGGGGCCACACCACGGCGCCCAGAAATCGACCAGGACCGGTGTCTGTTGGCTCCGGGCGAGCACGTCCTGTTCAAAATCGTTCAACTCATTGCTCATCGCTGCATCAAGGTTACTTCTTAATGATCCGGCGCGCAAACGAATTGCCGTGGTCGAACCGTGGGCGCAGGAGCGATCACGGTGACGCTGGTCTCGCCCTAAGCGGGTTGAGGCGGGCGAGCGCGGTGTCCACAGCTCCCGCCCTAGCGCGCCGCTGACACGGCGGAGCGTTGGTCAGCGCCCACCGGCGCCCCGCGCTTGCCAGGAGAGTTCGATCTCCTCCAGGGTCCGTCCCTTGGTTTCAGGCACCTGCGTGAGGATGAAGACGAAGGAGAACAGACTCACCGCCGCATAGAGCCAGAACGTGAGGGCCGGCCCGATCGCCGGGCTGTCATTGAGCATCGGGAAGGTCTGGGCCACCAGGTAACACGAGGTCCAGATGGTGAACGTGGCCACCGACATCGCCCGCCCCCGCACGCTGTTGGGGAAGATCTCCGAGCAGAGCAGCCAGGAAATCGGCCCCATCGCCATGGCAAAGGCCGCGGTGAACAACACAATGCAGAGCAGGAGCGGGAGCCCGTTGTGACCAGCGTGGAACATCCAGCCCACCAAGCCCAACGCCCCCACCTGCACCGCCGTGCCCACCAACAACAACGGCCGGCGGCCCGCCCGGTCCACCAGGGCCAGGGCCACAAGCGTAAACACCAAGTTGATCAACCCCATCCAGACCGACGAGGCGAACGCCGCGTCCGTGCCCCCGCCGGCGGCCTGAAAGATCTTGGTCGAGTAGTAGATGATGGCGTTGATCCCGCAAAACTGGGAGCACATCATCACCACCACCGCGATGAACAGGGGCCGAAAGTAGGCGCGGGAGAACAGGTCAGCAAAGCGCCCTTCGGCCACCCCGGCGACCGCCTGGATGGCCGCCAGTTCGGTGGCCGCATGGGCCGCCCCCCCGACCCGCGTCAAGATCGCGCGCGCCTCCGCCTCACGCCCCTGGCGGGCCAGCCACCGCGGACTCTCCGGCACCGTGAACAGCAAGGCCACGAACACCAGCGCCGGCACCGCTTCCAGCCCCAGCATCCACCGCCAGCCCAGGGCTTGGTTCCAGGCCTCGTTCCCCGCTCTTTGAATCACCTTGTTGATGAACAGGGTCAGGAAAATCCCCGTCACGATCCCCAGTTGGAAGAGTGTCCCCAGCCGACCCCGCCATCGCTCGGGGGCGATCTCGGCGATGTACACCGGGCAGATCATCGACGAGGCCCCAATCCCCAGCCCGCTCAGGAGGCGCGCCGCCAGGAATTGGCCGAAGGTGTTGGGAATGGCGGAAAGCACGCCCGAGACGGCGTAGAGCACGGCACAGACGAAGAGCAGCTTCTTGCGGCCGAAACGGTCGCTGAGGAACCCGGCCGCCATGGCGCCCGGGATACACCCCAAGATCGCGCTTGCCCCGGCCAGGCCTTCCTGGGCCGAGTCAAGGTGGAGATGGGCTTTGAGATAGGTGTTGGCGCCGTTGATCACCGCGGTGTCGTAGCCGAACAAGAACCCGCCAATCGCGGTCACGGCCGTGGCGAAGGCTACGTAGCGCAGGGTCACCGCGCCCACCGCGAGGCCGCCGGCTGCGGCGTCGTTCCGGGACGCCGCCGAGGATTGCACACTGGGCATCGCCACGATCCAGCCACAGAAGCCGACGGCGGGCAAGCCCGGAACCACGCCCTAGGGCTTCACCCGGGCGAGGGCACGCGCCGGCGGCGGTCGGGAGTGCCCCTGGCCCGGCGTCGGCGTCGGGGTTGGGAGCAAAACAGTTGCGGTAATTCGGGGGGGGTGTGCGGTGAAAAGCACACTTGCCAGGCCCCCGGGTCGCATGGTATTCTTTTTCAGTTGGTGGAGTATTAAGCATTTGGTGGAGCAAGTCTGCTAATGTATTCTCTGGATGCATTGCAGCGGCAACGGTCACTCGT
>JAJXTA010000432.1 GCA_021784265.1 bacterium
CCGTGGGCTCGGCGCTGCTGATCAAGCCCAGTTGGAGTCGGCGGCGGCCTGCCCGCAGTCAGGTCGTGGTGGTCCTCGATCCCGGCTTGAGCTTCGGCACCGGCCAGCACCCCACCACCCACTTTTGTTTGCGCCAACTTGTGGCTTGCCGCGCGGCAGGACGCGCGGCGTCGGTGCTGGATATCGGCACCGGCTCGGGCATTCTCGCGATTGCCGCCGTCAAGCTCGGTTACCAGCCGGTCGAGGCCTTCGATTTCGACCCTATTGCGGTGCGGGTGGCGCGGGAAAATGCGCGACAGAATGGGGTGGCGTCGATGATCCGGTTGGCGCGGCGGGATCTGACGCGTCTCTCGCGCCGGGGCCAACCGCGCTACGACGTGGTCTGCGCCAATCTGTTGGCGGAATTGCTGATCGCCGAGCGGGCGCGGATTCTGAGCCGCCTCCAGCCCGGCGGGCGGCTGGTCGTGGCGGGTGTTCTGGTTCCCCAATTTGCCGCGGTGCAAGAGGCGTACGAGGCGGACGGACTCCGACTGCGGCGGGCGCTGAGCGTCCAGGGGTGGCGCTCCGGCCTCTTCAGCCGGTGAGCGGCGCCGGTGGTGCCGACCGGCAGGATCCCTGAATCGCCCAACCTCGCCGCCGAACGGAGGCTCCAAGCTGAGACCATGATCTTCCGCGGTTGAGTTTTCCGCCCATGTCGGAGAGGCTTCTTGCGGCAGTACAAAACTTTGTCCCGATCGGGACAAAGTTTTGTACTGTGCCTGGGGCGGTCAGGAGGTCAGCCGGAGTGCCCAGGGAAAGCCACGGGTGCGCGGCGGTGCCGCCGGGCCGGTGTCCCTTTGCGCCGCCGCAGTCAGCGCAGCCAGACCTCGACCATCTTCAAGGCGCCCAACACGGCGAACCCGAGAGAGAGGTACCAGAGCGACTTGCGTTTGGTCACCAAGCAGATCGAACCCAGCGCGATGGAGATCTGGAGGATGGAGATGGCCAGGCCCATCCCGCCGCCCCGCGCGTTGGCCTCGGTCGCCACCCCCCGCGCGGCGTCCCGCGCTGCCTCCAGCTTCCGGGCTTCGGTTTGGATCGCCTTTTGATCCTGGGCGTACTTGGTCACCCGGGCGCCCAGCTTCTCCTTGGCCGTCGCCTCGGTGCCGGTCGCGGAGAGGGGCAGGGCGTCGAGTTGTTCTTTGGCCATCTCGTAGAGATTCTGTTTAATCGATTTGGCCTGGTAGTAAGCCCACTGATCCGAGGCCTGCGCCTGGTGGAAGGTGGCGTCGTTGAGGGCCACCAGAACCCGGCCGGAGTATTTGCCCGACCACTGCGAGGCAATCGCGGCGAGCACCGCGATGAACACCAGGGAGAGCGAGGTGTATTTGGTCCAGGCCTCCCGCGCTTCTTTCTCCTTCTGGGCGGCACGATCGGCCTTCAGGTCGGTAATGAACCCCTTCAGTTCTTTCAATTCGTCGGCGAACGTTTCCATAAAGTATGGCGGCGACAACAGGTCGATTTGGTTGGTTTGGCTAGACGCGGCACACCTTGGGGGCGTGCGCGGGGGCTGCACATACCGGGAATCGAGGCGACGGTAAAGGAGAATCGCAGCCCCGAGCGCGTGCGCGCGTGCGCGCGTGCCCGCGCGTCCGTGGTCGGGGCGCCAACCCGGCGCCAGGCCGGGGCGGCCGGAGGCGGGGCGCGACCCGCGTCAGGCGCTGGCCTTGGCAACAAAACGCTGGTAAAGCACCGAGGCCAGAATGGAGATGACTGCCACCCCCAGGAACGCCCCAATGCGATAGAGGGCAGGCAGATTGACCAGATCATGGACGAAGAGCTTGAGGACAGTCACGGCCAGGAGAGCCAACCCAGCGTAGCGGGGTGGCTTTCGGTGCGCGGCCAAGCCCAAGCTCAGCAGTCCAAGGGCAAAGAGGGCCCAGCCAATCGAGTAGGTCATGTCGCGGCCGAAGTTGCCGGTGAACTCGAAGGTCAGGGTGGGACCGGTGGCGAAGTAGTCCGTGATCTCGATGTTGAGGAGGAGGAACGCCAGCACGCCGCCCAGCGCGTTGAGGACCGCGGTGGCGTCGCTCCCCCACAGGCGGTGGCGTGGCGGGGCCAGCAGGCGGGCCCCAACCAACAACGAGAGCGTAACCAACCCGTAGGCGTAGAGATACCAGTTGAGCAGCGGGAACTCGCGCACGCCGCGGACATGGTAGCTGAGCACCGCCGGGTTGAGCGCCAGCCGGACGAACGCCAGCCCCAGCAGCGTCACCCCCAGGCCACGCAGGCCGGGATGCGGCAGACGGTGGAAGAGCGCCAGCAGGGCCACCCCCTCGAGGGCCCAGCCGAGGGTGAGCCATTGATGGGCAAGCTGGATGGGAAAAATCAGGGTGACGAAAAACAGGGCGGAGCCACCAAACCACGCGAGCCAACTCTGGCGTATCGAAGCCTCGACCCCCGGCGCGCGCGCCACGGCCACCAACCCCGCGCCCACCGGTAACAAGAACGCCGCGGGGACCAGCCCCATGTAATCGTTGGGGAAGGCCTTGGTCATCACGTCGTAAACCAGGAAGAAATGCAGCGGTGGCGCCACGGCGGCGCTTGCCCAGGGTAGAATGCGCCCGGCCCAGGCGCGGCGGAAGAGGAAGGGAAAACCGAGGAAGAGCAGGGCGAACCCCACATTCCACAGCAACGGCGTGAGGGCCGCCCCGAGGTGGAAATGTTGCGTGTGCCAGCTTGCTTGGAGCGCGAGCGCGCAGGCCAAGGCCACGGGCGCCAGCAGATCGACGCCTGTGGCGCGTGCCAGCCCCAGCAACAGGATCACTAAACCCAAGGCCAGGGCGAAGAGGGGCGATGGGTCGCTCAGCGGGAGGCGCGCCGAAGCGAGGATCAACAACACAAAGGGCAGAATCGCACCCA
Source organism: bacterium (assembly GCA_021784265.1). Classification (GTDB taxonomy): domain Bacteria; phylum Verrucomicrobiota; class Verrucomicrobiia; order Limisphaerales; family J093; genus JAJXTA01. The sequence continues at coordinate 2,902 of JAJXTA010000432.1, forward strand.
GGGCGGGGATCTGGGCCAGCCGCTCCGCGCGTCGGCCACCATCGGTGGGGGGGCCGAGCTCGAGGTTGCCCGCCGCCTCGAGCCGGGCGAGGATTCGTTCGCCGGCGATCAAACCAGCCAGGAAGAAGAACACCCCAAAGCCGCCGGCCACCCAGAGCAGGCTCGGCAGACCCTCGAGCGTGGCCGGCAAACGGAAGACCCAGACCGCGGTGATGAGGGCAGTCATCACCACGACCCCCAGGACGGCGAACAACGAGGCGGTGAGGACCGCGGTGCCGACGGCCACGAGGTCCAGGAGCAGGACGCAGGGCCAGAGCGCGCCACTGAGCGGGAGATCGTGCAAGAGCGGACCCAACACCAGGGCCAGGGCCATGGGAACGAAGAGATGACCGGACCACGTCGGCGTTGTGCGGGGCGCGAGCCGGTTCAACGCCACCGGAAAGACCGCGTGCAAGGCCGCGAAGCCCAGGTAGCCGCCGAGCGCCCAGTTGAGCAAGGCTGGGTTCAACCACTGGTTGGTCCAGGCCGCCAGCAGGAGGAAGATCGCGGTGCCCGCCGCCAGGTGCGCGGCGTGGAGAGGGCGGTGGAGCAGCACCGCGCTCAACAGGCAGAGGTCGGCCGTCAGCAGGAAGGCGAAGAGCAAGCCCGGGCGCGTCGCTGTCGCCGCCACGTTTAACAAGTGCAGTACGAACCCGAGCGTGACGAACGGCAGGAGGAGGGCGGCGCCCGCAAACCAGTGTGGCGCGCGTTTGAGACGCACCGCTCCCGCCAGGGCGCCCAGAAACAAAAGGCTACCGCTCCCAAACACCGCCAGGGCTACCAGGGCTTTGTCCGGGTTGAAAAACCCGACTGCCCAGCCAATCTGGGTGAGGACCGTCCCGGCGGCGCCCAAGCCCACCAGCACGGGCCAGCGGCGGTGGAGCGCCACCGCCACCAGTCCGGCGTCCAGAAACGCAACGTAACCGAACAACGCCAGCGGACGGTCCACCCCAGTGGAGAGCAGTGGGGGGGTCAGAAAGCCCCCGACCAGGCCCAACACGGCGACGACCGGCGCGTCCAGACGCACCGCCAACCCAAAGGCCGCCCCAGTCGCCAAGATCATTAAGGCGAACGCGGTGGCGACTCCCGCCAAGTGGTAATAGGAATGGGTGGCGAAACTGATGGCGTAGAGGATCACCACCCCGGCGCCGCATA
>JAJXTA010000433.1 GCA_021784265.1 bacterium
GGTGGTCGCCCGCATCAAGGACCTGCTTGATATCCTCGCCAAGGAGGCCCGCGTGATGGGCATCATCCAGACCGAGCTGTTGGCCGTGAAAGAGAAGTACGCCACCCCGCGCCGCACGCAACTGGTGCCGGACGAGGGGGACATCGCCATCGAAGACTTGGTGGCCAACGAGGGCGTCATCATCACCATGACCCACAACGGGCTGATCAAGCGCACGAACGTCAGTTCCTACCGCTCGCAACGGCGGGGCGGCAAGGGGGTCATCGGCATGGCCACGCGCGAGAGTTCGGCCGTGGAAGGCGAGGCGCCGGACTTCATCGAGCGGCTCTTCACCGCCAGCACCCACGATTCGCTCCTGTTCTTTACCAGTACCGGGCGCGTCTATGTCGAGCGGGTGCTCGAGGTTCCCGATATGGGCCGCGCGGCCAAAGGCCGGAGTATCGCCAACCTCCTCGAACTCCAGAGCGGGGAGAAAATCGCGGCCCTGATCCGTATCGTGGCCCAGACCGGCCCCAACAAAGAGGACGCCACTTGGCAGCAGCCGGGTTTCCTGTTCTTCACCACCCGCCTGGGGACCGTGAAGAAAACCGCGCTGGCCGAATTCGCCAATGTCCGCCGCGATGGGATCATTGCCATCGGCATCGAAGCCGGTGACACCCTCATCGACGTCAAGCTCACCACCGGCCAGGACGAAGTGGTCCTCATCACGGCCGCGGGGATGAGCATCCGTTTCTCCGAGGAGGAGGTCCGCGCGATGGGCCGGCCGGCCACGGGCGTCCGCGGGATCAGTCTGGAGCCCAACGACACGGTGGTCGCCTCCGCCATCGTGGTCTCGGACGCCACCTTGCTCGTCGCGGGCGAGAATGGGGTCGGAAAACGCACGGAGTTTGGCGAATACCGCCTCCAATCGCGGGCGGGCAAGGGCATTATCACCATGCGCACAACCGATCGGACGGGGGCGGTGATCGGGGCGCTAACGGTGCGGGACAACGAGGAGGTGATGGTGATCACCGGCGGCGGGCAAATGGTGCGCCTGGCCGTCAAGGATGTCCGCCAAACCGGCCGGGTCGCGCAAGGGGTCAAACTGATCGAGCTGGATGCCAACGACAAGCTCCAGGCCATCGCCCCGGTCATCCGCGAGGAGGCGGACGAGGCGGAGGAAGCCCCCGGCGATTCGCTCGCGACGTAACGCGCGCGACGGCTCCACTCGGGTTCGGCGGCACGGGGTGCGGCCCCGGCCAACGGGCGGCCGGGAGCCAGAGCGCGCGCCTGCTCGAGCCCCGAGCCCCCAGCGAAACAGAAACACCGCGGCCAACCCTTTAAGGGCCGGCCGCGGTGAAGCAAACCCGGGGCTTCGTCGCCGCGGTGCCTGCGCACCAACTAGGCTTCCTTCCAACCCTTCCGGTTACGGCGGCGAACGAAGTGCGCGGCCTCGGCGATGTTGGTGGATTTCATCCGCGGGCCATCCCAGTCCATGCGGCGACCGACGCCGACCCGCATCCCGATGCAGCCCAGGAGAATGATCTCCGTGAGGTACGCGGCGATGTCGAAGTTCGAGTAGGCGCGGGCGCTCCGGTCCCGGATCATGCGGAACCATTCCTGCTTCTGCCGCTCGTCGTCGCCACCCTGGCCTTCGTTGCGGGGGACGGTCTGGGCCACCGCCTTGGCGGCCTCGTGGTTCTTGCCCGACTTGTACTCCTTCTCGTCGCCCACCATCAGGTAGAAGCTGGAGCCGTAATCGTCGGGGGAGAAGAGTTTGCCTTTTTCGCCCACCAACAGGCAGCCGCTGCCCGGCAGGTGCCCGTCCATCTCGACGATTTCCTTGGTGACCTCGGCATTGGGGCGAAGCGGCTTGACGCTGTTATCGCCGGGATTGCCGTCGTACCACCAGAACTTCAGCGGGACGAGGCCTTCGCGTTCGGGGAACTCGTAGCGGATGCGGGAGGTCTTGGGGTAGGTCTCGGCGTGCAGCTCCGAGGTTTCCTCGCACTCGACCACGTTGGGGTACCCGAGCCGGAGGGCGCGGAAGGGCATGTTGACTGTATGGCACGCCATGTCGCCCAAGGCCCCGGTGCCGAAGTCCATCCAGCCGCGCCAGGCGAAGGGGTGATAGACGCCCTTCTTGTACGGGCGCATCGGGGCCGGCCCGATCCATTGGTCCCAGTCCAGGCCCGCCGGCACCGGGTCTTCCCCTTCGGGCCGATCGATACCCTGGGGCCAGATGGGGCGGTTGGACCAGACATGCAACTCATGCACTTGGCCGATCACGCCGGCCTGCACGACCTCGACCGCCCGGCGCAGCCCGCTGCCGGCGCTGCCCTGGTTGCCCATCTGCGTGGCCAGGTTTTTCTCCTTGGCCAAGCGCCGCAGTTCGCGCGCTTCGAACACGGTCTGTGTCAGCGGCTTCTGGCAATAAACGTGCTTGCCCAGCCGCATGGCCATGGCGGCGGCAATGGCATGGCAATGATCGGGCGTTGAGACCGTGACGGCGTCGATCGACCCGTGCACCTCCTCGAGGAGCTTCCGAAAATCCTGGTACTTTTTCGCCTGGGGGAATTGCTTGGCCTTCCGCTGGAGGGTGCCGTCATCCACGTCGCAGATGGCCACGATATTGCCACCGCACTGGGCGACGTGATCGCTGTCGCTGTCGCCCTTGCCGCCCACGCCGATGCAGGCCACGTTGATGATGTCGTTGGCCCCCAACACGCGCCCGAGGTAGGGGAAGGCGGCGGTGCCGGCCAACGCCAGCCCGGAGCGGCGCAGGAATTGACGCCGCGTGCCGCGCGACAATGCCCCCAGTCCGCTCGGATACTGAATGATCAAGGTAGGTTTCATGATTTCGCTCTGCTGCTCGTCGTAATATGCCGGTTCCACAGGGACGATGGAGGCCGGCTTCGTATTCGGCGCGCGTTGTCTTTCCCCCGACGCCTGGGGTGCGGAGGATCCGCCAGCCCACGCGCCGGGCGTCCTCCCGGTCGAACCGCGCGGTCCACGCGGCAGCAAGGGCTGGGCGAGAGTGTAGCCGTCAGCCCTTCAGGACCGCAAGGAACTCTTTGAGGGCCTGGCCCGGGGTCTTGTTCCGCCGATGGATGGCCGCCAGCGGGCGGTGGAACTCGGCGTCGGCAATCCCCATCGCCGCCAGCGTGCCCATGCTCGTCTCTTCGGCCACCGTGCTCTCCGGCACGATGGCGATCCCGGCGTCGATCTCCACCGCGCGTTTCAGGGTCTCGATGTTGTCAAACTCCATCGCTCCCTGGACCCGCACCCGGTAGTGGCGGAAGATCTTGTCGATGGCTTGGCGGATGGGCACGCCATCCTCGAAGGCGATGAATTTCTGGCCCGAGAGGGTGGCCAGTTTGATGGACTTGGCCCGGGCCAGCGGGTGCTGCGGGTGGGTGATCACGACCAAGCGGTCTTCCCGCAACGGCACCACCACCAGCCGCGGGTCTTTGCGCGGATAGGCCACCAACCCCACATCGACCGTGTTGCCGAGCACGTCCTCGTAAATCTGGCGCGCGTGCCGGTATTCGACATGGACGTTCACGGACGGGAACCGCTGCAGGTACCGCTTGAGATAGACCGGCAGATCGTGCAAGCCAAAGGTGTAAATCACCGCCACGCGCAGCGTGCCGGAGATGACCCGCTTCAATTCCACCAGGTCGGCGGCCAACTTCTCGTACGTCCCGAGCATCTCCCGACCGGCTTCGTAAAACACCTGGCCCTCATCCGTCAGGCGGAACTTCTTCTTGCCCCGCTCGATCAACACCACCTTGAGGGTGCGTTCCAACGCGCTGATTTGTTGGCTCACCGCCGACTGGGTGACCTCGTTGAGTTGTGCCGCCTTGGTGAAGCTCTCCGTCTCCGCCAGATCACAGAAGACTTTAAGACTCTCGATTTGCATAAGGAGAGTAGAATCCCAATCGCAACATAAGTCAAGCTAAGAATTCTCGACGTTGCGCCCGGCGAAACGCCGCCCCCCGGCCGTCCCTGGGGCGGGTCAGGCCCGCCGGGTTCAGGCCGTTTCGACCCGCGTCAGGCTTGCCTCGAGGATCCCCAGCGCCCGGTCCAGTTCCGCGCGGCGCAGGGTCAGGG